>JACMKW010000160.1 GCA_014379885.1 Rhizobacter sp. | reverse complement strand
TGCTCGCGCGTGGTGTTTTGCGCTTCGTCGAGGATGACAAAAGCGTGGTTCAGCGTGCGCCCGCGCATGAAGGCCAGCGGCGCGACCTCGATGCTGCCTTTCTCAAACGCCTTGGCCACCTTTTCGAAGCCCATCAGGTCGTAAAGCGCGTCGTACAGGGGGCGCAGGTACGGGTCGACCTTTTGCGCCAGGTCACCGGGCAGGAAACCCAGGCGTTCACCGGCCTCAACTGCCGGGCGCGTGAGGATGATGCGCTGCACCGCACTGCGCTCCAGCGCATCAACCGCGCAAGCCACCGCCAGAAAGGTCTTGCCGGTGCCGGCCGGGCCGATGCCGAAGGTGATGTCGTGGGTGCGGATGTTGCTCAGGTACAGGTGCTGGTTGGTGGTGCGCCCGGCCAGGTCGGCACGGCGTGTGCGCAGCACCGGGTCTTCGGCTTCAGCTACATCACCCACCTCGTGCAGCGCGGCGCGTGGCCCACCGCGCTTGGCGTCGGCCAACGCCTCCACCAGCGCCAGCTGGAAATCCTCGGCCGAGATCGGCTTGCGGGCACGGTCGTAGAGCGTCTGCAACAAGGCCACGGCGCGCTCGGCCGCCGGCTTGGTGCCCTCGATGCGAAACGACTCGCTGCGCCGCGAGATGCTCACGTCGAAGGCCGATTCGATGTTGCGCAGGTGTTCGTCCAGGCTGCCGCACAAGTGCGAGAGGCGGATGTTGTCGAGCGGGATGAAAGCGTGGCGAAGGATCACGTGAGGTCTTTCCAAAAGCGGATTGTCGCGCCAGCCGGCACAGCACGTCACGTGGCGAACAGCGCTCCTGCACAATCGGCGCCCATGCATGTTCGTCGCCGTCTCTTCACCCTCTTGGCCTGCCTGGTCTTGAACGCCCTCACCTGGGTGAGCCCGCCGGCACTGGCCGACGCGCCCGAGGCCAACATCATCGTGCTCAACTCGGCGCTCACCACCGTGGGTGCCGGCGAAAACTTCCCGGCGGATCAACCCGCCAAGCGCGTTTCGCTGCCCGACGAGTGGCCCACCACCCGGGCGCGAGACGACGGCCCGGTGTGGTACCGCCTTAGCTTCGACGCCCCGCAGAACACCGACCAGCTGCTCGCTGCCCACATCGAGCGGGTGTGCAGCAATGCCGACGTGCGGCTGAACGGCTTCATCATCTACAGCGGTGGCCGCATGAGCGAGCCGGTGACGCGCAACTGCTTCTACCCCCAGCTCGTGAGCCTGCCCAGCGGGCTGCTGCGTGCCGAAGGCAACACGCTGGACATCAAGGTGCAGGGATACCCGCTGCAAAAGGTGTCGTCGCGCCAGCGTGCAGGCGGCATGTCGATGGTTCGCATCGGCCCGCAGGCTTTGCTCGCCGAGACGCAGGCGTCACAGATGCTCTGGAACATCTCGCTGCTGCAGATCATCACGATTGCCACTTCGGTGCTGGGCGCGTTTTTGTTGTTTCTCGGCTGGATCAACCGCCAAGAGGCCCACCTCACCTACTTCGGCCTGGTGATCCTGGTCTGGAACGCGCTCACCGCACGCACCTGGCTGCAAGACATGCCCCTCGACAACGGCACCACCGAGTTGCTGGTGTGCGTGGGCTTCTCGATCCTGACCGCGCTGGTGGTGCAGTTCCTACTGAGCTACGGCGCGTTGCGCTCGCGCGTGATCGAAGCGGGGCTGCTCACCCAGTGCCTGCTGGTGCCAATGACCCTGGTGCTCGCCGGGCCACAGCGCCTGTTCAACGTCAGCAGCGCCTGGTACCTGCTGATGGCGTTCGAGATCATGCTCGTGATTGCCCTCTACCTGTACACCGAGTGGCGCTCCCGGCGTACCAACTTCTGGCCCATGGCCATCATGCTGAGCCTGCTGGGGGTGTTGGTGGCGGTGGAACGCGCCATCCAGTACGCCTGGTTGCCGCTGTCGCCCGTGCACCTGCTGCACTTTGCGCTGCCGGTGATGTTCATCGTGGTGGGTTCGCGCCAGCTCAAGTCATTTGGCCTGGCCTTGCAAGCCGCCGAGGCAGCGCGCAACTCGCTGGAGAGCCGCGTTGCCGACGCCACCGCAGAGATGGAGCGCAACTATGTGCAAATGGCCGAGCTGCGTGTGGAGCAGGTGACCGAGAAGGAGCGCAAGCGCATCGCCGGTGACCTGCACGACGACCTGGGCGCCAAGCTGCTGACCATCGTGCACACCAGCGAGTCGGAGCGCATTTCCACGCTGGCGCGCGAGGCCCTGGAAGAAATGCGCCTGTCAGTGCGTGGCCTCACCGGCAAGCCGCTGCCAGTGGGCGACGCGCTCGCCGACTGGCGGGCCGAAACGGTGTCGCGCCTGGGCCAGGCGGGTGTGGAAGTCGACTGGCGCAGCCCGACCGAAGATGTGACCCAACAACTCTCGGCCCGCGCCTTCGTGCAGACCACACGCATCTTGCGCGAGGCGGTCAGCAACGTCATCAAACACAGCGGCGCCTCGCATTGCAAGGTGCGCTGCGCGATCAGCGACCGGCAGTTCGGCCTGACCGTGCAGGACAACGGGCGCGGCATCGCGACCGAGCTGGAAGGCAAGCTCGACCGCGGCCACGGCATGGCGAGCATGAAGCACCGCGCCAAACAGATGCAGGGACAGTGCCTGGTGGAGTCCGGTCCAGGCTACGGCACCGTGATCCGTCTCACGCTACCGCTCTGATCGCGTCGAATTTCGGCGCCGCCGCAGGCGCCCGGACGGCCCGCCGTCGCGGCAGACTGGTACGATGTTTTTTTCACGCTGACGCCAGCGCCACACGGGCACCCCCATGAACAAAATCCTGTTGCTCGAAGACCTTCCCGAGATCCGCTCCTGGCTGAAGGCGCTGGCCCTGCAGGTCTTTCCGAACGCGCAGGTGTCGGAAGCCGCGCGGGTGCACGATGCCCTGGCGCTGGTGAGCGCCGAACGATTCGACGTGGCCCTGGTCGACCTCGGCCTGCCCGACGGCTCGGGTGTCGACGTGGTCGCTGCGCTGCGCGAGTCGCAGCCTGAAGCGCAGTCGGTGGTCGTGACCATTCACGACGACGACGATCACCTTTTCCCCG
>JACMKW010000024.1 GCA_014379885.1 Rhizobacter sp. | reverse complement strand
TTCGCTCCTGCCCCCAAGGGGCGCCGCCTGGCGGCCCGGCAAAGCCGGTTCCGCGGGCGTTGCTCGATCACGCGACGCTGCGCTTGCTGTCCCTACGGTCACATTCCGGAGTAGTTAGGCCCGCCGCCGCCTTCCGGCGTGACCCACACGATGTTCTGCGTCGGGTCCTTGATGTCGCAGGTTTTGCAGTGCACGCAGTTCTGCGCGTTGATCTGCAGGCGGTCGGTGTTGTCTTCGTTCTTCACGAACTCGTACACCCCCGCTGGGCAGTAGCGCGCCTCGGGGCCAGCATACTTGGCGAGGTTGATGTTCACCGGCACGCTGTTGTCCTTCAGCGTCAGGTGGGCCGGTTGGTGTTCTTCGTGGTTGGTGTTGCTCACGAACACGCTTCCCAGGCGGTCGAAGGTGATCTTGCCGTCGGGCTTGGGGTAGGTGATCTGCTCGCATTCGGCCGCCGGCCTGAGGTACAGGTGATCGGCCTTCTCGCGGTGGAACGACCACGGCGGCGCCTTGAAACCCAGACGCGGCAGCACCCAGTGTTCGATGCCCACCATCAGCCCGCCGAAGATGTTGCCGAACTTGAACCAGCTCTTGAAGTTGCGCGAAGCCTCCAGCTCGGCGCGCAGCCAGCTCTTGTCGAAAGCCACCGGATACTCCGCCAGCTCGTCGTGCTGGCGCCCGGCTTGCACCGCAGAAAAAGCGGCATCGGCGCACAACATCCCGCTCTTGATGGCGGCATGGCTGCCCTTGATGCGCGCACCGTTCAGGAAACCGGCGTCGCAGCCGACCAGCGCACCGCCCGGGAACACCGTCTTGGGCAAGCTCATGATGCCGCCGGTGGTGATGGCGCGTGCGCCGTAGCTGATGCGCTTGCCACCTTCCAGGAAGGCCTTGATGCGCGGGTGCGTCTTCCAGCGCTGCATCTCTTCGAACGGGCT
Source organism: Rhizobacter sp. (assembly GCA_014379885.1). Next base: position 627 of record JACMKW010000024.1, on the reverse strand, counting down.
GAGGTATGGGTTGCTGTAGTTGAGGCCGGTCACCAGGCCCAGCGTGACCTTGTTGTCTTCGAGGTGGTACATGAAGCCGCCACCGTAGGTGTCGTCTTTCATCGGCCAGCCGGCGGTGTGCACCACCAGGCCGGGCTTGTGTTTGGCCGGGTCAATCTCCCACAGCTCTTTCACGCCCAGGGCGTAAGCCTGCGGGTCCTTGCCTTCGTCAAGGTGGAACTTGGCGATGAGCTGCTTGCCCAGGTGGCCACGTGCGCCTTCGGCGAACACGGTGTACTTGGCGTGCAACTCCATGCCGAGCTGGAAGCTGTCGTTGGGCTGGCCGTCCTTGCCAACGCCCAGGTTGCCGGTGGCAATGCCCTTGACCGAACCGTCGTCGTTGTAGAGCACTTCAGCCGCGGCGAAGCCGGGGAAAATTTCAACGCCCAGCGCTTCGGCCTGCTGGCCCATCCAGCGCACCACGTTGCCCAGGCCCACCACGTAATTGCCCTCGTTGTGGAAGCAGTTGGGAATCAGGAACTGGGGCGTGTCGAAGGCGCCGTTCTGCGTCAACCACAGCAGCTTGTCGCCGCTCACCGGCTGGTTGAGCGGGGCGCCGTCGGCCTTCCAGTTGGGCAGTAGCTCGGT
>JACMKW010000159.1 GCA_014379885.1 Rhizobacter sp. | reverse complement strand
GATCATCAACCCGCCGCAAAGCGCCATCCTGGGCGTGCACGCCACGAAGGACCGCGCCGTGGTGGAGAACGGGCAGATCGTCGTTCGGCCCATGAACTACCTGGCCATGAGCTATGACCACCGCATCATCGACGGCCGCGAGGCCGTGCTGAGCCTGGTGGCGATGAAGGAAGCGCTCGAAGATCCTGCCCGCTTGCTGTTCGACATCTGAAGGCGGGACCGATGAGCAAGAACTTCGACGTCATCGTCATCGGGGGCGGCCCGGGCGGCTACATCGCCGCCATTCGCGCAGCGCAACTGGGCTTCAGCACCGCCTGCATCGACGAGTGGAAGAACAGCAAGGGCGGCCCCGCGCCCGGCGGCACCTGCACGAACGTGGGCTGCATTCCCAGCAAGGCGCTGCTGCAGAGCAGCGAACACTTCGACCACGCGGGTCACGCCTTTGCCGACCACGGCATCGGACTCACGAACCTGAGCATCGACGTGAAGAAGATGCTGGGCCGCAAAGACACCGTTGTGAAGCAGAACAACGACGGCATCCTGTTCCTGTTCAAGAAGAACAAGGTGACTTTCTTCCACGGTCGCGGGTCGTTCGTGAAGGCGGCCGAGGGCGGCTACGAAGTGGTGGTGGGTGAAGAGTCGCTCATCGGCAAGAACATCATTCTGGCCACCGGATCGAACCCGCGTGCGCTGCCCGGTGCGGCCTTCGATGAAGAAAACATCCTCAGCAACGACGGCGCCTTGCGCATCCCCGAAGTGCCCAAGAATCTGGGCCTCATCGGCAGCGGCGTCATCGGTCTCGAAATGGGCTCGGTGTGGCGCCGCCTGGGCGCTGAAGTGACGGTGCTCGAAGCGCTGCCCACCTTCCTGGGCGCCGTGGACGAACAGATCGCCAAGGAAGCGCACAAGGCGTTCACGAAGCAGGGCTTGAAGATCGAGCTTGGCGTGAAGGTGGGCGAGATCAAGTCGGGCAAAAAAGGCATCAGCATCGCGTACACCAACGCCAAGGGCGAAGCGCAGACGCTGGACGTGGACAAGCTCATCGTCAGCATCGGCCGCGTGCCGAACACCACGGGCCTGAACGGCGACGCCGTAGGTCTGAAGCTCGACGAGCGCGGTGCCATCGTCGTTGACGACGAATGCAAGACCAATCTGAGCGGCGTGTGGGCCATCGGCGACGTGGTGCGCGGCCCCATGCTCGCGCACAAGGCCGAAGAAGAAGGCGTGGCCGTGGCCGAGCGCATTGCCGGCCAGCACGGGCACGTCAACTTCAACACCATTCCCTGGGTGATCTACACCTCGCCCGAGATTGCCTGGGTAGGCCAGACCGAGCAGCAACTCAAGGCTGCTGGCCGCGCCTACAAGGCCGGCACCTTCCCTTTCCTGGCCAACGGCCGAGCACGAGCACTGGGCGACACGACCGGCATGGTGAAGTTCCTGGCCGATGCCAAGACCGACGAGATCCTCGGTGTGCACATCGTTGGCCCGATGGCCTCGGAGCTGATCTCCGAAGCCGTGGTGGCGATGGAGTTCAAGGCTTCGGCCGAAGACATCGCGCGCATCTGCCATGCCCACCCGAGCTTGAGCGAAGCCACCAAAGAAGCGGCACTCGCGGTCGACAAGCGAACGCTGAATTTCTGACGTGAGCGCAGACGTGGGGGTGCGCGCGCTCTACGAGCAGACCCTCGCCGAGCGGGGCTATCAGAGTGACCCCGCGCAACAGCGCGCCGTCGACGCGCTAGAGCGCTGCGAGACCGAGTGGGCCGACTACAAGGCCCACCGCAGCAACGCATTGACCAAGCTGATTGCCCGCCCGCCAATCCCGCGCGGCGTGTACATGTACGGTGGCGTGGGGCGGGGCAAGAGCTTCCTGATGGATTGCTTTTTCAACGCCGTGCCGCTCACGCGCAAGACGCGATTGCACTTTCACGAGTTCATGCGCGAGGTGCACCGCGAGCTGGCCGAGCTGAAGGGCACGGTCAACCCGCTCTACGAGCTGGGCAAGCGCATGGCGCGCCGCTACCGCCTGATCTGCTTCGACGAATTCCACGTGGCCGACGTCACCGACGCGATGATCCTGCACCGTTTGCTGGAATCGTTGTTCGAACACCGCGTGAGCATCGTCACCACGTCGAATTTCAAGCCCGACGATCTCTACCCCAATGGGCTGCACCGCGACCGCATTCTCCCGGCCATCGAGTTGTTGAAAGAGAAGATGGAAGTGATCAGCGTGGACAACGGAACCGACTACCGGCGCCGCACGTTGGAGCAGGTGGCGATGTACCACACGCCGCTCGGTTCAGTGGCCGATGCCGCGATGACCGACGCGTTCAACCGCCTCGCCGAAAGCAAGGACGAGTCGCCGCTGCTGCACATCGAGCACCGCGAGTTGCGCGCGCGTCGCAAGGCGGGTGGGGCGGTGTGGTTCGACTTCAAGCAGTTGTGCGGCGGCCCGCGCTCGCAAAACGATTACCTGGAGCTGGCCACACAGTTCCACACCGTGCTGCTGTCCGATGTGCCGCAGATGTCTCCGCGTCTGGCGTCGGAAGCACGTCGATTCACGTGGCTGATCGACGTGCTGTACGACCGTCGCGTCAAGCTCATCATGTCGGCCGAGGTGGCGCCCGAGTTGCTGTACACCGACGGCCCCTTGGCGCACGAGTTTCCGCGCACGGCCTCGCGCCTGAGCGAGATGCAGTCGGTCGAATTCCTGGCCCTGGCGCGTCGTGACGTGGATACCTCCTTGACATGAATGCCCGCCTGGCTGGGCTGCTGCTGGCTGCGTGTGGCTTGGCCCACGCGAGCGATGAAGCCCAACGCAGCGAGCTCAGACGCCAGCGCGCAGCTATCGAGGCCGAGTACGCGCAGCGCGACCAGGCGTGCCGACAGCAGTTTGTGGTCACGCCGTGCCTTGAGCGCTCTCGCACCGACAAACAATCGGCGCTGCAAAGCGCGCGCACGCAAGAGTTGGCTTTGGACGATGCACAGCGCCGCCAACGCGCGCAGGCCCAGTCCCAGCGCGTGACCGAGAAGACCGAGGCTGCCCAGGTGCGCGGCGACAAGCCTCCCCAGCCGCAATTGCCCAAGCCGCCACGTGTTGAAACGCCTCGACCGGTGAAAGCGGCATCGTCCAAGCCTGAAGCGCCTGACCGCAGTGCGGCTGAAAAGCGCCAGCGCGAAGGGTTCGAATCACGTCAGCGCGAAATCAAGGCCCACCGCGAAGCCGTAGAAAAGCGCAATGCCGAGCGGGCTGCCCGCAAGCCTGCCAAGGCGCTTCCCGCGCCGGGCAGTGCCGTTGCTCGGTAGCGAGTCGCCTCAGCTCAACGGGTCTAAGCGGACCAGTGCCAACGACAAATTGTCGCCCGATCCCCGCGCGCGTTGGCGCGCCTTGCTCACCAACATCTCGCTTGCCTCACGCGGTGGCAAGGTGTGCACGATGGCGCCCAGTTCCTTGGGCGTGAAGTAGTGCCACAGGCCGTCGCTGCAAGCAAGCATGGTGTCGCCCACTTCAAGGCGGTCGATGTGGTGCAGGGTGAGCGGAGGGTCTTGAACTGTGCCGAGGCAGCCGGTGAGCAGGTTCGACTGCGGGTGGCTGTTGGCTTCGTCTTCGGTGATCTGGCCTTCGTCGACCAGACGTTGCACGAACGAGTGGTCGATGGTGCGCTTGACCATGTCGGGCCCGCGAAAGTGATAGATGCGCGAGTCACCAGCGTGAATGAGGTCACACTCGCGCGACGGGCTGATCAAGAAAGCGGTGACGGTGCTGTGCGGCTCTTCTTCAGCGGTGATGGCGGTGAGCTTGATCATCAGGTGCGCTTCCAGCACCAATTGCTTGAGCAATTCGGAAGGGTCGTCCTGGTTGGGGCTGTAGCGTTCGAACAATTGCCGCGCGGTGAGAATCACCTGGTCGGCTGCCTTGCGCCCGCCTCTCTTGCCACCCATGCCATCAGCCAGCACAGCCACCGCACAGCCCGGAACACGATGGTGGGGCAGTATTTCAACCTGGTCTTGTTGGTAGGCGCGGTCACCGCGGTGAATGCCGGTGGCTGCCGACAACCGATAGCCTGGGGGGGTGCTCATGGTCGAAAACTATAATCGCTTTGCCTTCTTGCTCTCATTCGCGCTTTCATGGATGACAACCTGCATTCGCCACAGCGCCGACTGATCGAGCTCCGCATGGAACACGCCGACCTCGATTCGCTCATTGATCAAGCTGCCGACAGCCTGCCTGATGACGATCTCGCCTTGCGTCGCTTGAAAAAGCGTCGCCTTGTTCTGCGCGACCAGATATCCCAGCTTGAGGCTCGACTGGAGCCGCCGGAACCCGCATGACGCCTTTGCGTGAAGACGTGGCGCAAGCCTTTGCGCCGGGTGGCGCCTTGGCCCAGGCCGATGACCGCTATACCGAACGCGAAGTGCAGCAGCGCATGGCGCAGGAGGTGGCGGCCGCCATCGACGAACGCCGCGCGCTCGTGGCCGAGGCCGGAACGGGCGTTGGCAAGACATTCGCGTACTTGGTGCCCACCTTGCTGTCAGGCAAACGCGCGCTGGTCAGCACGGCCACCAAGAACCTGCAGGACCAGCTCTTCATGCGAGACCTGCCACGGCTGCGCGACGCTTTGCAGTTGCCAGTGACGCTCGCCTTGCTCAAGGGCCGTGCGAGTTACCTGTGCCTGCACCGCCTCAGTTTGGCGCGCCATTCAGCCGAGTTGCCTGATCGCTGGGCGGTTCGCACTTTGGCCAAGATCGAGGTCTGGGCACGCGCCACAAAAAGTGGCGATCTTGCCGAGCTGGAGGGCCTGGACGAGCGCTCCAGCGTGATTCCCTTGGTCACATCCACGCGTGAAAACTGTCTGGGCAGCGAATGCCCCGAATACCGTGATTGCCACGTGATGAAGGCCCGCCGCGACGCGATGGCGGCCGACCTGGTGGTCGTGAACCACCATCTCTTCTTCGCCGACATGGCGCTGCGCGACAGTGGCGTGGCCGAGCTGTTGCCAAGCGTCGAGGTGGCGGTGTTCGACGAAGCGCACCAGTTGGCCGAAGCCGGTGTGCAGTTTCTCGGTACCACGCTCGGCAGCGCGCAGGTGATCGACTTTGCGCGCGACATGCTGGGCGCCGGCCTGCAACACGCTCGCGGCTTGGTGTCGTGGCAAGACATGGCGTCGGCGTGTGATCGTGCCGCGCGTGATTTGCGTCTGGCGGCTGTGGGCGCGTTGCGAGAAGTGCGTGGTTCGCTCAAGCTGCGCTGGGAAGAGCGCGCCGAACAAGCCGGCTTCGCCAAGGCCTTGCAAGAGATTGCCGCCGCCTGTGACTGCGCCAAGCTGGGCCTGGAGTCGGTGGACGAACTGGCGCCCGACTTCGCCAAGTTGGCCGAGCGCGCCGCACAGTTCGTGCGCCAGGCCGGCCTCTTCAGTGGGTCGGTCACGCCGGGCCGTGTGCGCTGGATCGACCTGTCGCCCCATCAGGCGCGGCTGGTCGAGTCGCCGCTGGACATTCGCGACGCGCTACGCGAGCAAATGGCGGCTGCCCCCAAGGCCTGGATCTTTACCTCGGCCACGCTGGGCGACGACGAACGCCTGAGCTGGTTCACCGAGTCGGCGGGCCTGGATGACGCCACCACCTTGCGCGTAGGCAGCCCCTTCGACTACCCGGCTCATGCGCGGCTCTACATTCCCACCGGGTTCCCCAAGCCCAACGAGCCCGGCCACCCGGGCGCCGTGGCCACGCTGGCGGCGCGCTGCGCG
>JACMKW010000158.1 GCA_014379885.1 Rhizobacter sp. | reverse complement strand
CGGCCGGCGACCTGGCCAATGAGGTCACGCGCCTGAGCGGCGTGGTGTCGGCCACCGCCACCGCGGCGCCCGCCGATACGGTGCTTGAGCTGTCGCTCGCCTTGGCGCAGCAGCGCAACCCGGGCGACCTGGCACGTGCGGTGGCGCTGCTGGAGCCCATCAGCAAAAGCAGTGCACCCGAGCTCGCCCCCTGGCAACCGCTGGCGCGCCTGCTGCTGGGCCGGGTGGTTGAGCAGCGACGGTTGGAAGACCAGCTCACGCGGGAAGCCACCCAGCGCCGCGAGCAGCAGCGCAGCCTGCAGCAACTGAGCGAAAAGCTCGAAGCGCTGAAAGCCATCGAGCGCAGCATGACCGCACGCCCACCTGGCGCCAATGCGTCACCCGCCGCGGCAGCGTCGGCGCCGCCCAAGGCGCCGTGACGGGAGGCGAACCGCATGGCCAACCTGCTGCTGGTCGACGATGACCCGGACCTGCTGAAGCTGCTGTCCATGCGGCTTACCGCAGCCGGCCACCGTGTCACCTTGGTCGGGTCGGCTGAAGCGGCGTTGACGCAGCTGGCCGTGGCGCGGCCCCAGTTGGTGCTGAGCGACGTGAAGCTACCAGGGCGCGATGGCCTGGCCTTGTTCGACGAGATCCACGCCCGCCACCCGGCGCTGCCGGTGATCTTGCTCACTGCGCACGGCACCATTCCCGATGCGGTGGAGGCCACTGCCCGGGGCGTGTTCAGCTACCTCACCAAACCTTTCGACGGCAAGGCCTTGCTCGACAAGGTGAACGAAGCCCTGGCCCTGGCGCCACTGCCCCAGTTGGCGCAGAACGGCGACGAAGCCTGGCGCGCCTCCATCGTGAGCCGCTCCAACTGCATGGCCGATCTGTTGACCGAGGCGAAGATGGTGGCCGCGTCAGATGCGAGCGTGTTGATCCGCGGCGAAAGCGGCAGTGGCAAGGAGCTGCTGGCACAAGCCATCCACCGCGCCAGCCCGCGCGCGGCCAAACCGTTCGTGGCGGTCAACTGCAGCGCCATCCCTGAGTCGCTGCTCGAGTCCGAACTGTTTGGCCACGTGAAGGGTTCGTTCACCGGCGCGGTGGCCAACCACCGTGGGCTTTTCGTCACGGCCGATGGCGGCTCGTTGTTCCTCGACGAGATCGGCGACATGCCGCCCGCCTTGCAGGTGAAGCTGCTGCGGGTGCTGCAAGAGCGCTCGGTGCGGCCGGTAGGTGCGAGCCAGGCTGTGCCGGTGGACGTGCGCATTCTGTCGGCCACCCACCGCGACCTCGACACCGCCATGGCCGAAGGCCAATTCCGCGAAGACCTGTACTACCGGCTCAACGTGGTGTCACTGCACCTGCCCACATTGGGCGAGCGGCGCGAAGACATCCCCTTGCTGGCCAACCACTTTCTCGCGCGCTTAAGCGAAAAGTACGGCAAGCGCTTCAGCGGTTTTGCGCCTGATGCGATGAAGGCGCTCACCACCACCAGCTGGCCCGGCAATGTGCGCCAACTGCACAACGTGGTGGAGCAGGTGTGCGCCCTGACCACCACACCGCTGATTCCGCTCACCCTGGTGCAACGCGCGCTGCGTGTGCCGAGTGTGGAGGTGCTGACTTATGCGCAAGCGCGCGAGCGTTTCGAGCGCGACTACCTGGTGGGCCTGCTCAAGCTGACCGACGGCAACGCGGCCGACGCCGCGCGCCTGGCCGACCGCAACCGCACCGAGTTCTATCGGCTGTTGCAACGGCATGGTTTGACGCCCGGTCAGTTCCGCGCCGAACCCCCTGTCGCCGAGTAGAGACAAGCAAAAAAGCAAGGCGATTCAAGCACTTGCAGGTGCCTGACCAGCGGGTTGTCGCTGCGTGGCGACAAAAATCCCGAGTTTGCAGGCTGCTTTGCGCTGTTGCGCGACCTGCTGACCGGGACCCTCGCCCAGGCCCTTGAATTCAGGGCGTTTTTTCCAACTGGCACGTGCATTGCGCTGTTGAGGTGTTGCGGCTCTCTTTGGAGCCGCTTTCCACTTCAACAGGCCGTCCGTTTTGCCCTTTGCCCCGCACTTTCCATTACCCAGACTTGCCTCGATTCGCCAATCGGCGACACGGGGCGCGCTTGCTTTTGCGTTCACCTGGCTGTGCGCATTGCCCGCCCTGGCTTTCGATTTTGATGACGTGGCCGAGCGCGCCCGCCAGCTCGCCGCCAAGCCCCATGTGGCCGCCACGGTGGCGCTGCCTGCCGAGCTGAAGGGCCTCAGCTACGACCAATACCGCGACATTCGTTTCAACCCCGACAAGGCCCTGTGGCGCAAGGAAGGCCTGCCGTTCGAACTGATGTTCTTTCACCTGGGCAAGTTCCAGACACAGCCGGTGGCCATCAACGAGATCGTGGGTGGCACGGCGCGCCACATCGCCTTCGACCGGCAAGACTTCAACTACGGCAAGAACAAGCTCTCGCCCGCCAACTGGGGCGACCTGGGCCACGCCGGGTTCCGGGTGCACTACGCGCTCAACAACCCGGCCCACAAAGACGAGCTGGTGGTCTTTCTCGGCGCGAGCTACTTCCGCGCGCTGGGCCAGGGCCAGCACTATGGGCTGTCGGCACGTGGCCTCGGCATCGACACCGTGGGCGGCGCAGGTGAAGAGTTCCCGCGTTTCACCGAGTTCTGGATCGAGCGCCCCGCACCGCAGGCCAGCACGCTCGTGATCCACGCGCTGCTCGACTCGCCACGCGCGGCCGGCGCCTACCGCTTCACGCTGCGCCCGGGCGATTCAACAGTGGTTGACGTGCAAGCACGCCTGTTCCTGCGCGCCGGGGTGGCCACGTTGGGCCTGGCGCCGCTGACGAGCATGTTCCAGCACGGCGAGAACCAGCCGCGCACGAATGACTTCCGCCCCGAAGTGCACGACTCCGACGGCCTGATGGTTGCCACAGGCGGTGACGGCACAAGCGGAGGAGAGTGGCTGTGGCGCCCCCTCGTCAACCCCAAGCGGACGCTGGTGACCTCCTTCGCCATGCGCGAGTTGAAAGGCTTCGGCCTGATGCAGCGCGACCGGACCTACGCCAACTATGAAGACACGGAGGCCCAGTACCAACAGCGCCCGAGCGCTTGGGTCGAACCCGTTGGCAATTGGGGCCCGGGCCGGGTGGAACTGATGCAGCTGCCCACCGCCGACGAAACCAACGACAACGTGGTTGCCTACTGGGTGCCCGAGCGCCTGCCGGCTGCAGGGCAACCGCTCAACTTTGCCTACCGCCTGCATTGGCAGGGTGACAAACAACAGCGCCCGCCGAGTGGCTGGGCACTGCAATCGCGCCGCGGCCATGGCTTCGTGCCGCAAGAGCAGCCGCGTGACCCGAACGAAGTGCAGTACGTGGTTGATTTCGACGGCCCCGCGCTGCGTGCCTTGCCCGCCAACGCAGTGGTCAAGGCCGTGGTGAGTGCCGGGGCCAATGCCAGCATCGTTGATCACAACGCTTACCGCAATGCCACCACTGGCACCTGGCGCATGACCGTGCGCGTCACCCGCCTCCAGCCCGCGCTACCCGCCGAGCTGCGAGCCTTTCTCCAAACAGGCGACCACGCCCTGACCGAAACATGGACCACCATCCTTCCACCCGAGTGACAAATGTCGGCACCGGGGCCAGCACCCCCGCGATGCTTCGCGGCAGCATGATCGCCACGCCCTGGCGCGGGTTCCTGCGCAGCCTCGGCGACATCGTGAAAACTACGTTCGGGCTGAGCCTGTCGAAGCCCAGCGCGCAGTTCGTTGCAGGCACTTCGACCCTTCGACCTGGCTCAGGACAGGCAAGCTCAGTGCGAACGGAGCGTGGGGCTCGCCTTCCCTGGGAGCGCGCCGCCACCAGCCGCCGCCGTGTGCTGCTCGGGCTGGTGACGCTGTCGGCCGCCGGTGCCAGCGCCTTGCTGGCCCATGTGCTGCCCGCCTTCGACAGTGCCTGGCTGCGCACGCTGCAAATCGGTTTGTATGCGTTGCTGTTCGCCTGGGTTTCGGCGGGCTTCTTCACCGCGATGATGGGATTCTGGGTGCTGTGGCGCGGAGACCCGCATGCCATGTCGGCCGGGTCGGTGGGCCATGAGCCCATTCACGTGAGCGCACGCACGGCCATCATCATGCCCATCTGCAACGAGCAGGTGGGCACCGTATTTGCCGGCCTGCGCGCCACCTGCGAGTCGCTCGCGGCCACAGGTGCATCGAGCTTGTTTGACGTCTACGTGCTGTCGGACACCAGCGACCCCGAAATCCGCGCCGCTGAATTGGCGGCCTGGGCCGAACTGCGCCACGAGTGCGGATCGGCCGGGCGCATCTACTACCGCTGGCGCCAGCGCCGCACCAAGCGCAAGTCGGGCAACGTGGCTGATTTCTGCCGCCGCTTCGGCCGCAAGTACCGCTACATGGTGGTGCTCGACGCTGACAGCGTGATGAGCGGCGACTGCCTCGTGAAGCTGGTGCGCTTGATGGAAGCCAACCCCAGCGCCGGCATCTTGCAGACCGCGCCGCAAGCCTGCGGGCTCGACACCGTGCACGCACGCTCGCAGCAGTTCTCGGGCCGCGTCACCGGGCGTTTGTTCACCGCCGGCATGCAGTACTGGCAACTGGGCGAGTCGCACTACTGGGGGCACAACGCGATCATTCGCGTCGAGCCCTTCATGAAACATTGCGCGCTCGCACCGCTGGCCGGGCATGGTGGTCTGAGTGGCGTACTGTTGTCGCATGACTTCGTGGAAGCCGCATTGATGCGCCGCGCCGGCTACCACGTGTGGCTGGTGCACGACCTGCATGGCAGCTACGAACAGCAGCCGCCCAATCTGCTGGAAGAACTCCAACGCGACCGCCGCTGGTGCCAGGGCAACCTGCAGAACGCACGCCTCATTGCCGAGCCCGGCCTGCACGGTGTGCACCGCGCGATGTTGCTGACCGGCGCGCTGGCGTACTTGTCGGCGCCGCTGTGGCTGGTGTCGGTGCTGCTGGGCGCCAGTGTGTGGATGTTTGGTGACCCGGCACGGGCCGGTGCTGAGCGTGCGGTGCCGCTGGAGATCGCTGGCCTGTGGGCGGCCACGGTGCTGATGCTCGCCTTGCCGCGTGTGATGGGTGTGCTGGCCATCGTGATGACGGGCCAGCAGCGCCGTTATGGTGGCACCTCGGCCCTGATCCGCGGGTCTTTGCTCGAAGCGGGTTTGTCGCTGCTGCAAGCGCCGGTGCGCATGATGGCGCACACCATGTTCGTGGTGGTGGCGCTCACCGGCCTCAAGCTCGATTGGAAGTCGCCCCCGCGCGAAGCCAACGACATCGGCTGGCGCGACGCCCTGCAGCGTTTCGGCTTCGTGAGCGCCGTTGTGGCCGGCAGTGCCGCGGTGGTGCTATGGCTGCAACCGCAGGCCATTCTGTGGCTCACCCCGATGGGGTTGCCGCTGCTGCTGGCCGTGCCGCTGGCGGTGCTGACCAGCCGCTCCGCGCTCGGCCAGCGCCTGCTGGCCAACCGACTACTGCTCACGCCTGAAGAGCACACCGCACCGCAGGTGCTGCGCCGCGCCTGGGCTCACGCACGCCGGGCCGCACCGGCCTTGCAGTGGCGCGACACGCTCACCGACCCGTGGCTGTTCGACGTGGTGCGTGCCGCCATGGGCCCGCGCAACACCAACTGGGGCAGCCGCGGCCAGGCACGACGCCTGATGGTGCGCGGCTTGCTGGTGGACCAAGACACCGAGCGCCTGAGCGCGGCCGATCGCATGCGCTTGCTGAGCGAGCCGCAAAGCATCGTGCGGGTGCGCGATCAGTTGGCGGCGAATGTGAATCTGATGCGGGGCAGTTGGAGCGACGGGGTGGTGCGCGATCAGTTGCGTGCGTGATTTGGGTGTGGGGCTTCGATACGCCGCCAGGCGTACCCTGTCCTGAGCCTGTCGAAGGGTCAGCCTGAGCGGGCGGAGTGTGTATGGAGTCTTCGCACATCACCACCCACTCAGCCTGAGGTATCGAAGCCCCACTCAGCCTAGGCCCGCGCCCCTCGCGGCGTGCCGCTGAAGTGTCGCCCCCAGGCACGCCTGAGCTGAAGGTCTGACGCAAACCCCGCCGCCTCAGCCGCCCGCGTGACGCTGGCTCCGCGCACCAAGGCCTGCCGCGCACGCTCCAGCCGAATCTTCTCCACATACGTCATCGGTGACACCGCCGCGTGGTCGGCAAACAGCCGCAGCAAATGCCGGCTCGTCACGTGTGCCGCCGAGGCCAGGGTGTCCAGCGTCCAGCCCGCGTCGGGCCGTTCGCACACCGCGTCTTGCGCACGGTGCAGCGCCGGGTGGATGTGGTGCCGGTGCGCCAGCATCGGCGACAGTTCGGGGTCGTTGGGCGTGCGGCGCAGGTAGACCACCATGGCCTTGGCGGTAGCGGCAGCCACGGCGTCCCCACAGGTCTCGGCGATGAGGTGCAGCGCCAGGTCAATGCCGGCCGTCACGCCGGCGCTTGACGCCAGCGTGCCATCAACCACAAACACCCGGTTGTCGACCACCTGGGCTTGCGGCGCGAGCTTGCGCAAGCTGTCCAGATGCTCGTGGTGGGTGGTGCAGCGGCGGCTGCCGATCAGATTGGCGCGCGCGGCGATCAAGGTGCCAGCGCACACCGTCACCAGACGGTGTGAGGCGTCGGCCTGCAGCAACGGCGGCACGTCGCGGCGCAACCACGCCAGGGTGTCGCGTGTGGCGGTGTCGGGCTGTTGCAGCGTCTCGCTGGGCTGGCCGACCAGCACCAGCCAGGTGGTGCGCTTCCATGTGTGGGGCAGCGCTTCGAGGCCCGCGAGTTGCAGGCCCACCGAGCTGGCCGCATCGGGGCGTGGCCCGGCGAAACGCAGAGAAAAACGCGCGGCCGCACCGCTGCGCACCAATTGCTGGTTGGCCAGGCGAAACGCCTCGGCCGGCCCGGCCACGTCGAGCAGCAGCGTGTGCGGCGGCACGACGAAGAGCACGTCGATCAGCGCCGCATCTGCGGCCGCCTTATCTTGATTGCGCGCGCTCAAGCGCCTGCTCCACGCTGCAGATGGTGGCGAAGCGGCCGCTCAGCACGGCAGTGGTGCGGGCCACGATGTCGCTGCTCAACAGCTGCGAGCCGTCGAGGTGTTTCATGTCGAAGGTGAGCGTGGCTTCAGCCACGTAGTCGACCTCGAAGCCTTCATCGCTTGCGTGGCGGGTGGTGGTCTCGCAGCACTGCTCGGTGCGGATGCCCGCGACGATCAACCGGTTGATGCGCTGCTTGTGCAACCACACCATCAGACCCGTGCCCACGAGGGCGCTGTGGCGGTTCTTGTGGAACTCGGCCGCGGCTGTGAACGCTGCCAAACCTTCCAGTGGCCGCACATGGCCCGCAGCCAGAGAGAAAGCCTTGTCGCCGTCCACATGCAGGATGCGCACGATGGGCACCTTGCCGCTGACGCAGCCTTCGATCAAGGCATTGGTGCGCGACATGAACGCTGGCAGCTCCCGCTCACTCCAGTAAGGGCTGTGGCGAAACGATTCCTGCACGTCGATGACGATGAGCGCGGTGTTCATGATCAGCGGTCCTGGGGTGCGATGTGACGAAGAGTGGCGATGAACGCGGCGTGCGTCTGTGCATCCACGGGGCGGTGTTTCACCTTCGTGCTGGCGGCGTACTTGCCCAGGTAGTTCTCGCCTTTCCAAGCACGCGCCGGGCGAACCGGGCGCAGCGAAAACCCGCCGCTGCAGTTGGGGCACACGTTGCCCAGCAAGGTGTCCACGCAGCCGGTGCAAAAGGTGCACTCGAAGCTGCAAATCATCGCGTCAGTGCTGTGCGGTGGCAAAGGCTTGCTGCAGTGTTCGCAGCTGGGGCGCAGTTCGAGCATGGCCGTCTCCGAGGTCTCAATGCCGCAACGATAGATGAATCGAGCGCCACCGTCCTCACAGCACGCGACGGGAAACAATCAATTCAAGACAAGGCAAATCTAGTTGTCGTCAATCCAGCGACACCCTGTCGCGCGGCTTGCAAAGCCTGCGCCACCACACGCTGCTTCCACGCCGTGGTGTCGGTATAGAACGCATCGCGGATCTGCTGCTTGATGTCTGGCCCGCGTTTGGCCAGGTGCTCGGGGTGGTTCTGCAGCCACTGGTCGGCACGCAGCGCGCGCAACGCCTGGCGCAGCGGAACGGTGCCGTACTCCAGCGCGATGCCGGTGTATTCGGCTTGCGGGCATTCGTCGTCAACGGCGCTCCACATCATGCCGGTGAGCCGTGCCGAGCTGGAGCTGTTGTCGTAGATCGAGGTGATGTTCGGGCCCCACCAGGCGCGTGCACGCGTGATGGCGGCAGCATCATCGTGGCCCGCGTAGATGCGCTCACCCACGCCGTTGGGCCCGAGGCCGGTGTGCAGGTCGATCCAGGCCAGGCGCTCGGCGCGCGCACCGTGCTCGCGCAACACCCGGCGCAGCGTGAGGTGGCTCCAGGTGGGGCTGCGCCCGCCAAAGAACAGACCTTGCGGATGTTCGTACTGGCCCGCCGACACTGCCGCTTGCAGCGCGCGCAGGCCGCGGCGCAGCAAGAACACAACGAGGCCGGCATGGTCACGCCAGCGCGGCGGCCAGGTGGGTGGCACCAACAGGTGGGCGATCTCGTTGTAGCCGGGGTTGGTGGGCAGCGGCTGTTGAAAGTTTTGGAAGTTGCGGTTCAGGTCGACGTTTTCATGCGTCGTGCGGCGCCACCATGAAAAGCCGTGCGGGTTGAGCGCATGCAGGTAGAGCACGGCAACACCCGCGTCATGGGCCTGCTGACGCCAGGCCGTGTCGTTCAGCAGCGCCACCTGAATGCCCGAGCCACAAAAACCTTCGACACCGTGGCAGCCGCTGCTGATCAGCAGCACGCGCTTGGCGTCGGGCGGGCCGTCGCGCACCGCGTCGAGCGCCAGCAGCTCGCCATCTCGCCCGCGCCCCGGGTGCAGGTGGCTTTGCACATCGAGCTGTGCCGACTCGGCCGCTTCAAGAAACTTGGCGCGCGCTTGCGCATAGGTCTGCGCGAAACAAGTCTCGATGCCGTCGCCCATGCCAAGGGCTCAGCCGCGTGGCTGGGCCAGCCATTGGTGCGCCAGCCGCACCCACAGCGTGGCGCCGAGCGGGATCAGGTCGTCGTTGAAGTCGTAGCTTGGGTTGTGCAGCATGCACGGGCCCATGCCGTGGCCGCCCACACGGTGGCTGCCGTCGCCATTGCCGATGAGGAAGTAGCAGCCGGGTTTTTCGAGCAGGAAGTAGCTGAAGTCTTCGGCGCCCATG
>JACMKW010000157.1 GCA_014379885.1 Rhizobacter sp. | reverse complement strand
GCCCGTCCTCGGCGGCGCTGGCTGCCGGGGCGGGTGCATACGTCGGTGCATTGAAGGTACCGCTGCCAGGTTCATCGGCGGCAAAACTCGCCGCACCACTCAGACTCACCACAACGGACAGGGCCAATGCCCTCAGGGGCAACGCAGAGCGAAGGCAGAACAAGGTCATGCGAAACAGGCTCGTGAGGGGCCGAAGGCCCGGCAAATCAGGCGGGGTTGCGGCAGGCGCAAACCCAGCGGCGAAGCTGCATCAACAGCAGCCGGCAATGGTAGCGGATGGCCCTCGGCACCCGCATCCCTGCAAGCCCCATGAAAAAGGCCCGCCAAAGCGGGCCTGTCAGGAGGCGATGCCCGGTTATTCCTTGCGATAGGTGTCGTGACACCCCTTGCAAGCCTGGCCCACACCACCCACTGCGGCCTTGATGGCAGCCTGGTCGCCCGTCTTGGCTGCGGCGTTGAGCTTCACCATCTCGTCTTGCATCTTGGTGGCACCTGCGTTGAACTTGTCGCGTTCAGTCCAGATCTCGGGCTTGGCCTTGGTGTCGCCCTTGTCCGAGCCCTCGACGAAGCCGGCGTAGGGCAGCTTGGACACCATGGTGGCGATCTCGGCATTGTCGGCCACCGCCTTGGCGTCGAAAGGAACGCGGCCATTGGCCATGGCGGCCACCCGCCCGAAGTGCGCGGCCATCACGGTGAAGGCGGCCTTGCGGTACTTGACGGCGTCTTCAGGTTTGGCGAATTGCGCTGCAGCAGGCAAGGCAGTGCCAAGGCTTGCAACGGCAGCCATGGCAAGGAACAAACGTTTCATGCGGGTTCTCCTGGCGAGTTGGGGGAGGCTGGGGACCGGGGGCCGCGCGGCATACAGCCGGCAAACCCACGCGCAGTGTACGCAGCATGTGCCGCGTCTATTCCTTCAAGGCCGTGCGGCACGGGCAGGCCCTCGCCACACGGCACGCAACCGGTTATCTTTGCCGCTGCCTCCACTTCGCTGCGCCACCATGCCCCCTGACATTCGCCAAGTTCGCGTGTGGGACCTGCCCACGCGCCTGTTCCATTGGCTGCTGGCCGGCTGCGTCATCGCCTCGGTCATCAGCGCCAAGGTCGGCGGCAACGCCATGGTGTGGCACCTTCGCCTGGGCTACGTGGTGCTGGCGCTGCTGGCGTTTCGCTTGCTGTGGGGAGTGATGGGGGGGCGCTGGTCGCGCTTCGTGAGTTTTGTCTATTCACCCACCACGCTGTTGCGTTACCTGCGCGGGCAAGGCCGCGCCGATGAGTACCTTGACGTGGGGCACACGCCCACAGGTGCCCTGTCGGTGTTCGCGCTGCTGGGCATTCTGGCCGTGCAGGTGGCCACGGGTCTGATTGCCGATGACGAGATCGCCACCACCGGCCCGCTGATCAAGTTCGTGAGCGGCGCCACCAGCAGCCTGGCCACCAGCTGGCACAAGACCTTCGGCCAGTGGCTGATCATCACGCTGGTGGTACTGCACATCGCCGCCATCGTCTTCTACCTGGTCAAGAAGCGGCAAAACCTGGTGCAGCCCATGATCACCGGCGACAAACCCCTGCCCGAGAACGTGCCCGCGTCGGTCGACAGCATCACCTCGCGCGGCCTGGCCGCGGCCTTGCTCGCCGCTTGCGCCGGTGGCGTGGCCTGGCTGGTCAGCCTGGGTGCCTAGCCGCACGCCATCGGAATGAGCACGCCCGACATCCGACTGATCACTCCCGACACACCGGAGTTGCTCACTGCCACCCGCTCGGTTTTTCGTGAGTACGCGGCCAGCCTGGAGGTGGACCTGTGCTTCCAAGGGTTCGAGGCCGAACTGTCCCACCTGCCCGGCGAGTACGCATCGCCCACCGGGCAGTTGCTGCTCGCATGGGTCGACGGCGAGCTGGCCGGTTGTGGCGCCTTCCGCCCCCTGCACGAAGCCGACTACGCCAACGCCTGCGAGATGAAGCGCCTGTATGTGCGCCCCGCGTTTCGCCGCTTCGGCCTGGGCCGACTGATGGCACAACGGCTGCTGGACGACGCCCGCCGTGCTGGCTACTCCAACATGCTGCTCGACACACTTGACGACATGGAGTCGGCCCGCGAGCTGTACGCCTCGCTGGGTTTTGACGACGTTCCGCCTTATTACTACAACCCGATTCCCGGCGCACACTACCTGCGGGCGAAGCTCGACTGACCGATCCATTCACAGAAGGACACCGACGATGAATGCCTTCAAGCAACTCCTCCAGTCCTCGGGCGGCCACCCTCCGATCGGCACCTGGGTCATGTCGGCGAGCCCACTGGTCGCTGAGGCCGTGGGCTGCGCCGGCTTTGACTGGGGCGTGATCGACATGGAGCACGCACCACTCGACGTGATGGGCGTGGTGCATCTGCTGCAAGCCGTGGCCGGCACCAAGTTGCTGCCCGTGGTGCGGGTGCCGTGGAATGACGCCGTGGTCGTCAAGCGTGTGCTCGATGCCGGCGCAGCCACGTTGATGTTTCCCATGATCCAGACCGCCGCCGAGGCCGAGCGCGCGGTGGCCGCCACCCGCTACCCACCGGATGGAGTGCGCGGTGTGGCGGGCATGAGCCGGGGCTCGCGCTTCGGCACGGCACCGCACTACTTCAAAACAGCCAATCAGCAGGTGGGCGTGATCTTGCAGCTTGAAACCCCCGACGCCATCCAGCGCCTGGATGCCATCGCAAAGGTCAAGGGCGTCGATGCGGTCTTCATCGGGCCGGCCGACCTGTCGGCCGCAATGGGCCACCTGGGCGCCCCGCACCACCCGGCGGTGATGGAGCTGATGACGCAGACGGTGCAACGCTGCAAGGCGCTGGGCGTGCCGGTCGGCACCGTGGGCGACACGCCAGAGCTCGTCACGCAGTACCGCGCGACGGGTTTCGACTTCGTGGCCATCGGCTCCGATTTGGGGTTGATGATGCGCGGCGCCCGTGCGGCCATGGCTGCCTTGCGTACCGGCGGCGGCGACCATGTGCACCTGCTGTCGAGCGGCACCCAGACCGGCGCCGCGTAGGATCGCAACAACCGCTTTTCACCATCAGGAACCCCATGCCCGGCTCGTCGAACAACAGCTTTGAACTCCATGCCGGCGCACTGCGCCTTGCGGTCCGCCCCGATCTCGGGGGCGCCATCGCAGGCCTGTGGCACCGCAGCACGCCACTGATGCGCTCCACCGAACCGGGCGAGCTGTCCAGCTCGCGGCAATCGGCCAGTTACCCACTGGTGCCGTACTCCAACCGCCTGGGCTACCGCCACTTTCGCTGGAAGGGCAAGGAATACACCACCGTCGCCAATTTCGACGACAACCCGCATTCAGTGCATGGCGTGGCCTGGCTGCGCGCCTGGGAGGTGGTGTCGTTCAGCGCCGCTGAACTCGTGCTGCGTTACGAACACAAGGCCGATGAACACTGGCCCTTCCCGTTCGAGGTGAAGCAGTACTTCAGCCTGACCCCACAGCAACTGAGCGTGCAACTGGTGTTCGCCAACACCGCAGAGATCGCCGCACCGGTGGGCTTGGGCTGGCACCCGTATTTCCCGACACGCGCACGCAGCCGGCTGCACGTCGAACTGTCTGACCGCTGGGAGTCCGATGCCACCCAGCTGCCCACCCGCAAAGTGGCACAGCATGGCATCGATGGCGACGTGTCGCACCTCGACTTCGACCACTGCTTCGAAGGGTGGAAGGGGCCGGCACGCATCCGCGACGAGAAGTTCTCGCTGCAGCTCACCTCCTCGTTGCCCTATCTCGTGGTCTACACGCCGCATGACAAAGACTACTTCTGCGTCGAACCCGTCAGCCACGTGAGCAACGCCATCCACATGGCCGACCCGGCGAGTCACGGCCTGCTCACGATCGAGCCCGGTCAAACCACCGATGCGTGGATGAAGCTCGAGGTGACTCCGCTGTGATGGGCGGGGCGGCCGATGAAGGCCTCGTCGCGCTGGACGCACCGCCTTCGCTGCTGGGCGAGTCACCGCTATGGCACCCGGTGGAACGGGTGCTTTACTGGTGTGACATCCCCGGCCGCGCGCTGAACCGGTTCGACCCCACCACGTCGCACCACGACCGCTGGAGTTTCGACACCGAACCCGCGAGCATCGCGCCGATGCGCGACGGCGGCCTGCTGCTCGCCATGCGCGACGGCCTGTGGCGCTTTGACACCACGACGGGAAAGCGCAGCCCACTCGCCACGCCGCCCTACGACACGCGCCAGGAGCGATTCAACGACGGCAAATGCGATCCGCAGGGCCGCTTCTGGGTCAGCACCATTTACGAGCCGCGCGACCCGCCGCTGGCCGCGCTGTACCGCTACGCCGCTGGCAAGCTCGTGCGCATGGCCGGCGACATCACCGTCGGCAACGGCCTGGGTTGGAGCCCCGACGCCCGCACCATGTATTGCAGCGACACCAAGGCCCATACCATCTACGCCTTCGACTTCGACATCGCGACGGGCGGCATCGGCCCGCGGCGCGTGTTCGCATGCTTCGCCACCAAACAACCTGAACAAGACCTGAGCGCATACGGCGGCCGGCCCGATGGCGCGGCCGTCGACGCAGAAGGCGGCTACTGGTCGGCCCTGTTCGAGGGCCAACGCCTGGTGCGTTTGTCCCCCCAGGGCGAAGTGACGCGCGAGATCCGCTTGCCCGTGCGCTGCGCGACCATGCCCTGCTTCGGCGGCCCCGATCTGAAGACGCTCTATATAACCACGTCGCGCGAGAACCGGCCCGCCGCAGAACTGGAAGCTCAGCCGCTCGCCGGGCGGGTGTTGACCCTGAAGGTGGACGTGCCCGGCCTGCCCGCCAACAGCTTCACGTGAACAGGCGTGTTCGGCCCTTCCAGAAGCGCACGGGTTTCCACGTATAATCCCGAGGCTTTGCTGCAACCGCCTGAAACCCGAGACATGACCAATACGATGGGCCGTGACTTGTGGCCAGATGAGGCGGATGACAGGTCTTTCAAGACACTGACATCCGACGAAGCAAAGGCTTTGAAAACCCAGCTCCCCATGGTGTCGCCATGGCGGGTGGTCGGTGTTCAGGCCCTTGTCGGTTTGTTGTGCGCCGCCGTGGTCTGGGTGGTCACACAACGCAGCGCAGCAGCTTGGTCTGCGCTCTACGGAGCGTTGTCCGTGGTGCTCCCGGGGGCCTTGATGGCGCGCGGGATGACCCGAGGAACAAAGAGCCCGGTGGCTGCTGCCGCTGGTTTCATGTTCTGGGAAATGCTGAAGATTGCGGTGGCCATCGCCATGTTGGTGATTGCCGCCAGAGTGGTGCCCCAACTGAGCTGGCCAGCGTTGCTGATCACGATGGTGGTGTGCATGAAGGTGAACTGGCTCGCGCT
>JACMKW010000156.1 GCA_014379885.1 Rhizobacter sp. | reverse complement strand
GCGGTGGCAGGCCTCACACCCGAAGCGCAGCGCGAGCGCGTGCGCAGCATGGTGTTCACCGCGCTGCGCACCACCGGCCGCGACTCCAACCAAATCAGCAGCGGGTTCGCGGGCGACTACGGCCGGGGCTACGCGGCTCTGGAGGTGTTGTTCCCTGGCGTTTCCGACACCACCGCGGGCGGTGCGGGTGCCGCCTACGTCGGCAATATCGATCTGTTCGCGAGCCGCATCAAGACCGAGCGCAACGGCAACATCGAGTTCCTCATCCCCGGGGGCAATCTGATCGTCGGCCTGGCCAACACCCCGGCAGACTTGGTGAAGACCGGCAGCAATGTGCTGGGCGTCGTGGCGGCGGCTGAAGGCACGGTGCGGGGCTTCGCCCGCGACGACATGCTGGTCAACCAGTCGCGCATTCTCACCGTGGGTGGTGGCGACGTGTTGCTGTGGTCCAGCGAAGGCGACATCGACGCCGGCAAGGGCAAGAAGACGGCCACGGCCGTGCCCCCGCCGCTGATCACGGTGGACGACAAGGGCAATGTCACGCAGGTTCTGCAGGGCGCGGTGTCGGGCAGCGGCATCGGTGCCCTGTCGTCCGGCGGCGTGGTCGCTGGCGACGTCGACCTGATCGCCCCCAAAGGCACGGTCAACGCGGGCGACGCCGGCATCCGTGCCGGCAACCTCAACATCGCCGCGCTGGTGGTGCTGGGCGCCGACAACATCTCGGTCTCGGGCACCTCGGCGGGTACGCCCATCGCCGACACCAGTGCTGTCACGGCGGCATCGTCGGGCGCCACCTCGGGTGGTGACGACACCGGCAAGGTGGTCGAGGCGCTCAACCAGGCGGCGGCCGAATCGGCCAAGGCTGCGCAAGAGATGGCTTCGGCGATGCGCCCATCGGTGGTGCGGGTCGACGTGCTGGGCTTTGGCGAGTAGTCCGAACGGATGGTCTTCCCACTTTTGTAACGCCACCGCCATCGTTCCTTCGTACCTTTCGTGCATGTCCCGCGCCGCGGGCAGCACGCCATCTTTTCTGTCTTCCCATGAAACGCTTTTTTGCTCTCGCCCTTTGCGTGTTGATGTTGCCGCTCTCCGCCCACGCCTGGTGGGACGAGGGCTGGACGATCCGCAAGAAGATCACGCTGGACACGCAGGCCGCCGGCATCACGGCCGAGGCCACGGGCGTGCCGGTGCTGGTGCGCCTGTCCACCGGCAACTTCGACTTCATCGCAGCCAACGAAAACGGCTCCGACCTGCGTTTCGTGGCCGAGGACGACAAGACGGTGCTCGCGCACCACATCGAGCGCTTCGACAGCACGAATGAACTGGCCTTCGTGTGGGTGCAGGTGCCCCGCGTGGCCGGGAGCAGCGCCGTGCAGCACGTGTGGCTGTACTACGGCAACGAATCGGCGCAACCCGTGCCGGCATCGGGCCTGTACGACGCCGCGCAGTGGGCCGTGTACCACCTCAGTGACGCCAGCGGCCTGCCGCAAGACACCACCGCCGCAGGCCGTCACATGTCGGGTGGCACAGCCACCTTCGTGCCCAGTGGCCTGATCGGTGGATCGGCGCGGCTTAATGCCGACGGCGGCTTGCAGGTCGGCGACGCCACGTTGCAGGCGGCCACCGGCTTCACGTTTTCGGCCTGGATCAAGCCGGAGCGGGTCGATGGCGAGCTGCTGGCCTTTGGCGGCCTGACGCTGTCGCTGCGTGGCGGTGTGCCGGTGCTGAGCGCAGGCGGCACGGTGGCCCAGGGCGGGGCGCCTCTGGCGCTGAATGCCTGGCGCCATGTGGCCGTGAGCTCTGGAACCAATGCCGTGCTGTACGTCGACGGCAAAGCCGTCGCCAATGTCGCCACTGCTTTTGCACCCGCGGGCGCCCTGCGCGTGGGCGCCGGCCTCGTGGGCGAGATTGACGAGGTGCAGATCTCCACCGAACAGCGCCCCGAGGCATGGATCGCCGCGCAGGCCGACAGCCAGGGCCAGGCGGGCAAGTTGGTGCGCATGGGTGAGGAAGAGACCACCCAGCAGGGCGCACAGACCGGTTACTTCATGGCCACCATGAACAACCTCACCGTTGACGGCTGGGTGGTGGTGGTGATCTGCGTGTTCATGTTCTTCATCGCGATCTACATCATGTGGGCCAAGGCGGTGCTGCTGACGCGCCAGGACCGCAGCAATCCCCGGTTCACCGAGGCCTTTGACCAGCTTGCCACCCGGCTGCGCACGCTCGAAGGTGGCCCGTCCGTACACGCCAGCCATCTCGACCAGCTTGCCTCGCAGGGCGATCAGTACAAGGACTCGCCGCTGCACCGCATCTTCCAGGTCGGTGCGCGCGAACTCAAGTCGCGCTTTCATGCCGACGGCTCACCGGGCGCCACGGTGGAGCACGGCGGCGTGGTGGCACCTTCGGTGGGCGAGCGCGCCATGCTCGCGGTGCGCTCCAGCCTGGACGCGCAGCTCACGCGCGAACGCCAGCGTCTGGACAAGGGCATGGTGATGCTCACCATCGCCATCTCGGGCGGCCCGTTCCTGGGCCTGCTGGGCACGGTGGTGGGCGTGATGATCACCTTCGCCGCCATTGCCGCGGCGGGCGACGTGAACGTGAACGCGATTGCGCCCGGCATTGCCGCCGCGCTGGTGGCCACGGTGGCCGGCCTGGGCGTGGCGATTCCCGCGCTGTTTGGCTACAACTACCTGCAGACGCGCATCAAGTCGATCTCCAACGACATGAACGTGTTCGTGGACGAGTTCGTGACCAAGATGGCCGAAACCTACGGCGACTGAGGAGCACACACATGTCCAAAGCCCAGGAAGACGGCGCGATCTACGACGACATCAACATCACCCCGATGTTGGACCTGTCGTATGTGCTGCTGGTCATTTTCATTCTCATGACGACAGCCTCGGTGCAGGGCATCAAGGTGAACCTGCCCAAGGCCAGCGACACCCCCAGCCTGGCCAAGCCGGCCACGCGTGCCATCACCATCACCGAGACCGGTGCGCTGTACCTGGACGCCTACCCCATGGCCACGCTGGCCGACCTGGAGGCGCGCCTGCTGCAGTTCAAGGCGGGCACGCCCGAGTTCCCGATCGTGGTCAAGGGCGACTCTGCCGTGCAATACGAGAAGGTGGTTGAAGTGCTCGACCTGTTGGGGCGACTCGAACTCAACCAGATCGGCCTCGTGACGCAGCGGCTGGTCAAGTGAAACCGGACGATTCGTTCCTGCGGCGCCATGGCCGTGCGGTAGCGCTGGTGCTGCTGGTGGCCCTGTTGATCGCAGGCGCCGTGTGGCTCTATGGCGTCATGTCCAAACCCACCGAGCCGACGAAGAAGCGCACGGTGCAGGAGATATCGCTGCTCAAACCGCCGCCTCCGCCACCCCCGCCCAAGACACCACCGCCTCCGCCCCCACCCGAGCAGAAGCAGGAAAAGATCGACGTGCCCAAGCCGGAGGCTGCACCCGACCAGCCTTCAGAGGCGCCGCCCCCGGGCCCGAACCTGGGCGTGGATGCCGCCGGCAGCGGTGGTGGCGACAACTTCGGTCTGGTGGGCAAACCGGGCGGTGGCGACCTGATCGGCAGCGGTGGTGGCGGCGGTGGCGGCAACCGCTTCGCCTGGTACGGCGCGCTGGTGAAGGACCGCATCAGCGACGCCGTGCAGCGCGACAAGAAGTTGCGCGAAGCCGCCGAGTACCAGCGCGTGGTCAATGTGTGGGTCAACAGCAGCGGTCTGGTCACCCGGGTCGAGCTGGTGGGCTCCGGCGACAAACCCGAACTTGACGAGGCGCTGCGCGTTGCCCTGCGCAACCTCCCACCCGTGCGCGAGGGCGCGCCGGGCGACATGCCACAACCGATTCGACTGCGCATCTCCACCCGCTCCTGACACACGCGGTCCTGAGTTCCATTCAAACACCGCCCCTTGCGAGACTTCCCATGAAACGACCTTTGCACCACGCCATGCGCCAAGTGACCCTGGCTGCCTTGATCACCGTTGGCCTCGGTGCCGCCCATGCCGACGAGCGAGAAGACCTCGAAACGCTCAAGCAAACCACGATCAACCTCATCCAGGCACTGGTGCAGCAAGGCGTGTTGCCGGCCGACAAGGCCGATGCGCTGGTCAAACAAGCCGAGGCCAAGGCCAAGGCGTCGGTTGCCGAGGCCAAGAAGACCGAGCAGTCCACCGTGCGCGTGCAATTCGTGCCCGAGTCCGTGCGCAAGCAGATCGCCGACGAGGTGCGCGAAGAGGTGGTGGCCCAGGCCAAGGCCGAGCGCTGGGGCGACGTGAACGCAGTGCCGGAGTGGGTGGACCGGTTCCGTTTCGAGGGTGATCTGCGCCTGGGCTACCAGCGTGACATGTTCTCCGAATCCAATGCGCCCGAGGTGTTCTTCCAGGTGCAAGGCCAGGACATCGACAACACCCTCGAAGACCGCGACCGCGCCCGCCTGCGTGCCCGCTTCGGCTTCACCGCGCGCGTCACCCCCGACATCACGGCCGGCTTGCGCCTGGCCACCGGCAGCCAGTTCGAACCGGTGTCGACCAACCAGACACTGGGCAACTTCAACAACAAGTCCAACTTCTCGCTCGATCGCGCTTTCCTCAAAGGCCGCTCACAGGACTTCCTGCCGTGGTTGACCACCACAGCCGGGCGCATGCCCAATCCGTTTTTCAGCACCGACCTGGTGTGGGACGACGACCTGAACCTGGACGGCCTTGCGCTGCAGTACGAAGACCCCACGGCGTCAACCCGGGTGTGGCGACCGTTTGCCACCTTGGGCCTGTTTCCGCTGCAGGAGGTGCAGAGCTCGCTCAGCAACGAGGCCAAGAGCAAGTGGCTGATCGGTGCACAGGGCGGTGTGGAATGGGTGCCGAGCAACGACCTGCGGGCCAAGGTGGGGCTGGGCGTTTACGACTACCGCAACATCAGTGGTGTGCGCAATGCCTTCAACAGCACCACCACCAACGAGACCGCGCCCGACTACCGGCAGAAGGGCAACACGCTCTTCAACATCGACAACGACGGCAATCCCAACACCAATCTGTATGGCCTGGCTGCCGACTACCAGGTGCTCAACCTCACCGGTGCGGTGGACTTCAACCTCTACAACCCGGTTCACCTGATCGTCAGTGGCGACTATGTGCGCAACATCGGCTTCAGCAGCAGCAAGGCGCTCGCGCGCTCCGGGCTGAATGTGAGGCCGCAGACCACCGGCTACATGATGCGTGTCGCGGTGGGCATGCCCGCCATGCTGCTCAAGAACGACTGGCAGCTCTCGCTGGCCTACCGCTACCTGGAAGCCGATGCCACGCTGGACGCCTTCAACGATTCCGACTTCCACCTGGGCGGCACCAACAACAAGGGCTTCATCGTGGGTGCGCAGTACGGTCTGAGCCGCAACACCTGGATCAACGCACGCTGGCTCTCCAGCCGCGAGATCACGGGTCTGCCGTTGTCGATCAACACCTTGCAGGTGTACCTCAATGCGAAGTTCTGACCTGGTGACCCACATCGGGCGAGCATGGCTTGTCGGCGCGGTGTGTGTCGGCCTGGTGGGCTGCGCGCGGCACGCGCCCGACCAGCTCGCGCTGCGCGATCGCATCGAGCAGGGCGCCCTCACACCCGAAGACAG
>JACMKW010000023.1 GCA_014379885.1 Rhizobacter sp. | reverse complement strand
CTGTCGCATCGTCCAGTTGTCGATACCCGTACCCACCTGATCGGTGTAGTCACCTTTGAGCAGGTTCGGGATCCCGCAAGCGAACTCGATGATCTCGATGCCGCGCGTGACCTCGCCCTGCGCGTCGGTGAAGACCTTGCCGTGCTCGGCGGTGATCATCGCGGCCAGCGTGTCGCGGTGCTGGTTCATCAGCTCCAGAAACTTGAACATCACGCGGCCACGGCGGATCGGCGGTGTGTCGGCCCAGGCCGGGAACGCGGCGAGTGCCGCGGCCACAGCGGCGTTCACCTCGTCAACGCTGGCCAACGCCACCTGGCGTGAGACGGCACCGGTGGCCGGGTTGAACACCGGCTGGCTGCGCCCGCTGCGGCTTTCCACCGCCACGCCGTTGATGAAATGCCCTACGTCATGGCTGGTGGCAAACGGTGCGGGTGCGCCCATGGTGCTGTCTCCGGGGGTGATGCAATGGAGGCTCAGTCTAGGCCTGCATCAAAGCCATGCCAACCACATTGGCGTGACTACATTGTTCGATAAACTGAACAATCAACTGGTTTCGGAAGCACCCAATGCCCAACAAAGCCGCACCGCTCGATCAACGCATTGACCTGCTGTGGCCGCAGGTGCATGCGCTCACGCTGCTCGCACAATCGGCCAGCTTCACGCAGGTGGCGCAACGCCTGGGTTTGTCGAAAGCCGCGGTGAGCCAGCGCATCACCGAGCTGGAGCGCGCGGTCGGCCAGACGCTGGTGCAACGCACCACCCGCTCGGTGCGCCTCACCGAAGCCGGCCAGCGCCTGGTGGAGCAAACGGCAGAGAGTTTTGCCCACATCGCACGCAGCGTGGGGGAAGCACGCGACCTGGCCACCCAGCCGCGTGGCCTGGTGCGGGTGACGGCCCCCGTGGCGCTGGGCCGCCAGCATGTGGCCCCGCTCATCGAGGCTTTTGTGCGCGAGCACCCCGACGTGCGCATCGAACTCGATCTGTCCGACCGTTTGTTGACGCTGGCACACGAGGGTTTCGACCTCGCGGTGCGCCACACCAGCGCGCCGCCCGACAACCATGTGGCCTGGAAGCTGTGCGCCTCGCGCTCGCTGCTGGTGGCCAGCAACGTCTACCTGAAGCGGCACGGCACGCCGGCGCACCCCGGTGAACTGGTGAACCACGCCTGCTTGCCCTATCTGCGCCCCGGCCCCTCGGTGTGGAAGTTCGAACGTGACATGGGCAAGGCCAAGGGTGAGCCCGACCGGGTGAGCGTCACCGTGCAAGGCCCATTGCGTGCGAGCAACAGCGAAGTGCTGCGTGACGCTGCGCTGGCAGGCCTGGGTGTGGCCTTGTTGCCCGACTTCAGCGCGGCCTCGGCGCTGCGGGCCAAACGCCTGCGTGTGTTGCTGCCGGCGTGGCGGCCGGTGGGTGTTTTTGGGGACGCCATCTACGCCATGCACCCGTGGAGCCCCACCACGCCCAAGGCGGTGCGGGCCTTGGTGACTTACCTGCGCTCAGCGCTCAGCGCGGGGTTCGGCACCTGAGGCGCGCGCTGGCACTACGGCATCCAACAACTTGATCAAGGTGTACTTGATGGCCTCGCCGGTGAAGCCACTGATTTGCAGCGCCACTTCGTAGCCATGCAGTTGGTAGAACGATGGCGCCTGAAAGCTGAAGGTCTCAAGGTACACGGTGCGGCAACCCCGCTCGCGTGCGCGCTGCTCGAAAGCCAGCAGCAAGCGGCCACCCACACCCTGCCGCCGCTGCGCTTCGTCTACCCAGATCTGCTGTAACTCGCAACAGGTGCCCCAGCTGCGGCCCACCGCGCCACCGACGAGCGGCCCTTCGGGCATGTGCGCCATGACCGCAAACCCCCGCGAATCACCCAGCGGGGCGAAGGCGTTGTTGAATGCGCCAAGGCCCACATCGACCACCTCGGCGTCTTCGCGCGGCACCTCATCGTGAACAGTGAGCAAGAGCGTGATCGCAACCCCGTGAGTGGATGGGCGCCCATGGTGACGCAAAGGCAAAAAAAAGCCCACCCGGTAAGGGGTGGGCATTCAAGTCCTCTGAAGGACGTCGTTGGGACCGTTGCGGTTCTCTCGCTTCTTGGCGCATTCTTTTTCTGCAGCGCTCTGGCGATTCGGACCGTGTACCTCGCGATCTGTGAAGACCCCGTGTGACAGCACGAGTGAAACTGTAGTCGCGCGGTGTGGGCACCAACCATCCCCAATACGAGGGACAGTTTCGACACGCTTTGTAGCAACACTCCACCCACGATTCGTATCAAGCCGCATGCAGCCTGGGTTTGCCGCGGTGACACGGTGTGCGGTCATGGTCTGCATGCGTCACCCCCTTTTGGGGGGCACCGCGCGACAATGCCGCCATGCCCCACATCCACCGCCCTTTGAACGCCCCTTTGAACGAGCAAGAACTCGACGAGTTGCAGGCCTTGCTCGATGCCGTGCCCGCGCCACTGGAGCCGCTGGATGTGAGCATGCTCGACGGCTTCTTGTGTGGCCTGCTGCTGCAGCCGGTGCGTGTGCCCACGAGCCGCTGGCTGCCGCACATCACTGACGCGGACGGTCGTGCGCTGCCGAGCCGCTTCGACGCCACGCGTCTGCACGACTTGGCGCTGCGTCGGCACGCTGAGTTGAATGACGCGATTTCACGCCGTCAATGGTTCGACCCTTGGGTGTTCGAGCTCGAAGGCGAAGAAGACGAACCTTCGGAAGTGGACGCTGTGTATCCCTGGGTGGCCGGGTTCGCGACGGCCATGGAGCTGTTCCCCGAGCTGATGCGCCACGACGCACAAGCGCTCACCGAGCCCTTGGCACTGCTGTACCGGCACCTGAGCCCCGACGATCTGGAAGACGCCGACGAATTGCTCGAAGAGATCGACAGCCTGGAGCCGCCCGAAGACCTGGCTGAAGCCGTCGAAGGCCTGGTGCGTGCCACGCTGCTGCTCGCCGACGTCGGACGGCCGCTGCCAGCGCCCACAGCCAAACGCGCGCCGCCACGCCGCCGATAGCTGCTACGCAGCGCGCGTGAACCAGCGCTGCGCGTGCAGCGCCAGGCCGGTAGCGACGCTCGCAAAACGGTCGCCTCGCACAGCGCGCGCATGCGGGAAGGCCGACGCGATTTGTTGGGCCAGCAGGCGCAAACCGGTCGAGCCGCCGGTGAAGTACAGCGCGTCGATCTGATCAGGACGCAAGCCGGCTTGTGCCACGGTGATGCGCGCCGCGTCGACGATGCGCTCCAGGTCACCCGCGATCGCATCCACCGCCTCGCGCTCGGTAAGCGTCACCGCCAGGTGGCGCTCCACGTGGCCCAGGTCGATGCGTGTGTCGCCACCCTCGGCCACGCTGATCTTGGCGGCTTCGGCGCGCGAGGCTAGCTCGTGGCCCAGGCGTTCTGTCACCACGGTCATCAAGCGCTGGTGGTGCTGCGCCTCGGCGTAGAACGTGCGCATCTGCCGCAACTCGGCCACACGTTGCGGGTTGTAGACGGTGTTGATCAAGTGCCAGGTGGCGAGGTCGAAGTAGACCGCGCTCGGCACCTCGCGCGGCGGTGCGCCGTTGATGCTGGGGCCGAAGGCGCCGTAGCCGAATTCACCCAGGATGCTGGTCAGCTCGACACGGCGGTCGAAGTCGGTACCGGCGATGTGCACACCGTGGTTGGCGAGGATGTCGCTCTTGCGCTCCAGCCGTTTCGCTTGCTCGGGGCCCACGCGCACCACCGAGAAGTCGGAGGTGCCGCCGCCAATGTCAGCCACCAGCACCACCTGCTCGCTGCTCACACTTTGCTCGTAGTCGAACGCCGCAGCGATCGGCTCGTACTGAAAGTGCACTTCGCGAAAGCCCACCGCAAGCGCGGCGGATTCGAGCGCGGCCTGGGCCTTGGCGTCGCGCTTGGGCTCGTCGTCGACAAAGAAGACCGGGCGGCCGAGCACCACCTGGTCGATGGTCGCACCGGCCTCGCGCTCGGCCAGCGTTTTCAGGCGCAGCAGGTAGCCGGTGATGATGTCGAGGTACTTCACACCGCGGCCACCGCCCACATCGGTGGTCTGCTCGACCAGGCTGCTACCGAGGATGCTTTTCATCGAGCGCATCAAGCGCCCGTCCACCCCATCCACATACGCTGCCAGCGCCGCACGGCCAAAAGCGCGCGGTGGGCCATTGGTTTCGGGGCCTTCGACAAAATAGAACACCGCCGTGGGCATGGTGCGGTGGCCGGGCTCCAGCTCGACCAGGCGCATGGCCCCATCCGCCGGGATGGCGATGGCCGAATTGGAGGTGCCGAAGTCGATGGCGCAGTACATGAGGGAACCAGAAGATTGGGGGTCACGCGAGGGGGCGCGATTGTAGACTCGCGCCTCACTCCCTTTGATCGGCAACACCCATGCCCGATACCAACGATCTGCCCACCCTGCTGTCGCGCACCGCGCTGCGTGACCGGGCTGCGTTCGAGCGCTTGTATCGCGCCACCTGTGCGCATCTGTTGAGCGTCGCGTTCCGTATATTGAACAACAGGGATCGCGCCGAAGAGGTGCTGCAGGAAGCTTTCATGAACGTCTGGCACAGCGCCAGTGGGTACAACCCCGTCGTGGCCACGCCCATGACCTGGCTGATCAACATCGTGCGCAACAAGGCGATCGACGCCCTGCGTTCGAGCAAAACCGAACGCGGCTCCACGGTCGCGCTCGATGATGAGGCGATGGCCGTGGCCGCTGACGACGCGCTCGAACCCCAGCGCCTGCTCGACGACAGCCTGACCAAGGCGCACATCGACAGTTGCATGAGCGCGCTGAGCGCGTCGCAGCGGCAGGCTCTTGCACTCGCGTACTACCGCGGCATGGTGCACACCGACATTGCCGAGGCGCTGAACGCACCACTGGGCACCGCCAAAGCCTGGGTGCGGCGTGGCTTGGACAAGTTGAAGGATTGCCTGCAGTCTGCGGGGGTCAGCGCATGAATTACCTGCTGCCAGAACGTTTGGATCGATTGGCGCGCGAGTACGCGCTCGGCACATTGAGCGGGGGTGCACGGCGCCGCTTCGAGCGGGTGCTGGCCCAGTCACCGGTAGCGGGGCGGGCCGTGGCGGCCTGGCAAGAGCGCTTCACCGTCTTGTCGGCCAGCCTGCCGCCGATGGCGCCACGCTCCGCGGTGTGGCAAGGGCTGGAGCAGCGCCTGTTCGCGCCAGCACGCAAGAACGGCGGCTGGTGGCGCGCACTGGGCGGCGTTTTGGCGGGCGTGCTGCTATGCACTGTGGTCTTGCGCATGCAGCCGGGGCTGATCGGCCTGGAACCGCAGGCTGAAACGCTGCCAGCCAGTTACGTGGGCCTGTTGACCGATGTGGAAGGCAAACCTGCCGTGCTGGCCAGTTCGCGCCGGCAGGGGCGCCAGCTCACCCTCAAGCTGCTGCAACCGCTCGTGCTGCCTGCCGATCGTGTGGCCCAGCTGTGGGCTCTGCCGAGCGACGGCAGCGCTCCGTTCCCGTTGGGTGTGGTACCGGCCAGCGGCACGGCCAAGCTCGCGCTCGCTGACAGTTCGGAAAAGCTGTTCTTCAAGGTGTCGCGCCTGGCGGTGAGCCTGGAGGCAGCCGCAGCAAAACCAGGCGACAAACCGACCCAGCCCTTTGTCTTGAGCGGCCCCTGCGTCAAGCTTTGGTGAGTCTCTTTGGTGAGCCTCAAAAAAAATTGCATCCAGCTGCGTCCGTCGCCCAAGGTCACTCCGTAAGTCCATTCAAGACGCCCATGTCGGGCTCTGCAACCAGCCTAGAGGACACACACCATGAACCGCACCCTGATCGCCGGCCTGCTGGCCCTGTCATTGAACGTCGCTTTTGCTGCCGACACCGCCCCCGCGCCCAATGACGCGCTGGCCGGCGCGCGTGCACAGATCGCCGCCAAGAACTGGACCGGCGCCATCGATGAGCTCAAGCGCGTGAACGACGCCAGCAGCGCCGACTGGAACAACCTGATGGGCTACAGCCTGCGCAAGCAGAAGACGCCCGATCTGGCGGGCTCGGAGAAGTTTTACAACGACGCGCTGCGCATCGACCCCAACCACCGCGGCACGCTCGAGTACTCGGGCGAGCTGTACCTGATGAAGGGCGACCTGGCGATGGCCGAAAAGCGCCTCGCCACGTTGGACAAGGCTTGCACCCTGCCTTGCTCGGAATACACCGACCTCAAGAACGCCATCGCACGCTACAAGGCCAACGGCAACAAGAGCGCCTCCAGCGACTACTGATCGACCACTTGATCGAAGGGCCAGTCAGGCCGTGGCCACGCGCAAGCTGGGGCTCGCGTGGCTGCCACAGAAGCCGAAGTTGAGCGCCGGCTGCACACCGCTCATCAGTTCGGCCAATGCACGGCCCGAGCCGGCGCCATGCGTCCAGCCCAGTGTGCCGTGGCCGGCGTTGAGCCACAGGTTGTCGAGTTTGTTGCTGCGCCCGATGTACGGGATGTTGTTCGGCGTGCTGGGGCGCAGGCCGGCCCAGAAATGGGGCTCGGTGGTGTCAGCCACGCCAGGAAACAGCTCTTCGTAGCGGCGCACCAGGGCCGCACAACGCACCCGTGAGGTGGCGCTGTCCAGGCCGGTGTCGTACCCCGCCATCTCGGCGGTGCCTGCCACGCGGATCGTGTCGCCCAGGCGGCTGACCGCGATCTTGCGGGTGTCGTCGATCATGCTCACCACGCTGGCACGTTCGGGCTGCTTGAGCTTGAAGGTGGCCGAGTAGCCCTTGGCCGGGTAGATGTTGAGGTAGATGCCCTGTGGTCGCAGCAAAGGGGCAGTGAAGCTGCCCATGGCAGCCACGTACGCATCGGCCCGCAGCGTGCGGCGCTGCCCGCTGAGTTGGTCGCCCAGATGCACCGCTTGCATGGTGCCCCCTGCGGCATCGAAGCCGAGGATGTCGTGTTCGTAGAGAAAGGTGGCGCCGCGTTGCTGGCACAGCTGCGCCAGTTTCTGCGTGAAGACCTGCGCATCGCCCGATTCGTCGCTCGCGGTGTAGGTGCCACCGGCGATGTGCGCGCCGAAGCTTCGCAACGCCGGTTCAATCTGCAGCACCTCGTCGCGCGAGAGCACACGCCGGTCAATACCGTGGCGGCGCATCAGCTCTACGCCACCGGCCGCCGCTTCGAAGTCTTTCTGGTTCGAGAAGAAGTGCAGGATGCCGCGCTCCAGCCGGTGGTAGTCAATGCCGGTCTGCGCCACCAGGCTCTTGAGCGACTCGTGGCTGTAGCGTCCCAGCGCCACCAACTGCGCCACGTTGCGCTCGAAGGCGGCGTGGGTGCACTGCGTGAGAAAGCTCAAACCCCAGCGCCACTGGTGCGGGTCGAGTTTGGGGCGAAACAGCAGCGGCGAGTCATCGCGGGCCAGCCACTTTAGCACCTTGAGCGGCGCGGCCGGGTGGGCCCAGGGCTCGCAGAAACTGACCGAGATCTGCGCGCCGTTGGCGAAGCTGGTTTCGAGCGCGGCGTCTTTCTGGCGGTCAACCACCGTGACCTCGTGCCCATGCTCCAGCAGGTACCAGGCGGTGCTCACGCCGATGATGCCGGCGCCCATCACGACCACTTTCATCACACACCTCCTTGGAACAACAATTGCGTGGCCACAGCGAACATCACCACCGCCACGCCTGCATCGATGGCTCGCCAGGCGGCAGCGTGGCGAAGCCAGCGCGACGCCGCCATGGCGCCATACCCCAGCATCACGAACCACATCACCGAAGCAAGGCCCGCACCGGCCGCGAACGCGATGCGCCCGTCGTGGCCGTGCTGCGCACCCACGCTGCCCAGCAGCACCACGGTGTCGAGGTAGACATGGGGGTTGAGGTAGGTCAACGCCAAGGTGCTGGCCAAGGTGGCGGCCAGCGTGTTGCCCTGCGGGCCGGCCTGCACCAGCACGCCCTGGCCGCGCCAGGCCCGGTGGGCCGAGCGCAGGCCGTACACCAGCAAGAACGCAGCGCCGCCAAAGCGAAATACCTGCAGCAGCCATGGCGATGACTGGATCACCGCCCCGAGGCCAAACACCCCCAGCGCAATCAGCAACCAATCCGACACAGTGCACAACATCACCACCGAGCCCACGTGCGTGCGCATCAGGCCTTGGCGCAACACCAGAGCGTTCTGTGCGCCGATGGCGATGATCAGACCGGCCGTCATCAACCAGCCTTGCAGGAACGCGGGGGCAAATGAAGCG
The DNA here is from genome assembly GCA_014379885.1 of Rhizobacter sp. The sequence goes on along the minus strand of JACMKW010000023.1, from coordinate 309 downwards.
GGCAGCATCTTCGGATTGTCGGAACGCCAACGCTCGAAGTGAAGCATCATTCATATTTCTCGTTCTGCATTAGGTGTACTAATGAAAGACCTGGACCCGGCCGCCCTCGATTGCCTGGCTGCCTTGGCCGACGACGGCAACTTCGAACGTGCGGCGCAGCGGTTGGCCATCACCCAATCGGCCGTGTCGCAACGCCTGCGCGCACTCGAAGCCCAGGTCGGCCAGCTGCTGGTGGTGCGCTCGCGCCCGCTGCGGCTCACCGAGCCCGGCAAGGTGCTGCTGCGGTTTGCGCGCCAGCTGCAGGCCATG
>JACMKW010000155.1 GCA_014379885.1 Rhizobacter sp. | reverse complement strand
TCAGGGTGATGCGCAGCTACATGTTGGCTTCGCCGGCCTCGAAATCGGGCACGGTGAACTGGCCGCTGCTGCCGCTGACCGGCGTGACGAACGTGTGCGCATGCGCGTCGTGCTGGAAGTCGACCTTCCAGGTGAAGGCCGCGCCGCCGAGGTTGCCGTCTTCCGGGTCGGTGCCGGTGCCGCTGTAGCTGATGACGTCGCCGGTGGCGAAGCCGGTGCTGGCCGACGGCGTGTCGATGCGCGCAATGGGCGAGCGGTTGTTCGTCACCGTGAGCGTCGCTTCGTCAGAGGTCACGCTGCCGAAGGAGTTGGTCGCCACCGCACGGAACCGCGATCCGCTGTCTGATACGGCCGGATTCGAGAGTGTGTAGCTGCCACTCGTTGCGCCGCCAATGTTGGCGCCGTTGCGCTGCCACTGCAATGACGTCGCGCCATCGGCCCCCAGGGTGAAGGTGACCGGCGTGCCCATGAACACGGTCTGGCTTTGCGGCTGCTGCGTGATGCGCGGCACCTGGCTGCCGGTGAAACTGATCTTGCCCACCGTGCCCGCGCCAGGCGACGGCGTGCCGGTGGCCTGGTTGCGCGCGAGGTAGTACATGGCGCCCGATGGCGCGATGCCGATGTTGGTCGGGTTGCCGATGCCACTGGCAAAAGTCGTCACCGTGCCCGGCGTCGACGGGTTGAAGTACTTGATGCTTGCGTTGCAAAAATCGGCAAAGAAGAAGCGGCCGACGTAGCCGGTGCCGAACTGCGGCGTGGTGGGGTTGTAGAAGGCTGTGCCGGTGATCGAGCAGCCCTCGCTGTGCGGGTAGGCATAAACGGGGTTGAGGTAGCTCGGGTTGTTGCTGTTGCCCTCCGCCCCGGGCCAGCCGTAGTTGCCTCCGGCCTGCCCGCGGTTCACCTCTTCCCAGCTTCCCTGGCCCACGTCACCGATGTAGGTGAGGCCGGTTCCGGGCTGGATGTCGAGCACGAAGGGGTTGCGAAAGCCGAGCGCCCACACCGCCTTGTAGGCGCTGGCGTTGTTGAAGAACGGGTTGTCGCTTGGCACCGTGCCGTCGGCGTTGATGCGCAGCACCTTGCCGAACGCACTGGCCAGGTTCTGCGAGTTCGAGGTGGCCACCGGCTGCTGGTTGTCTTCATGGTTGCCCACGGCAACGTACAGCTTGCCGTCGGTGCCGAAGCGCATCGCGCCACCCATGTGCCATTTGGTGGCCGAGGGCACGTCAGGCAGTTCGAAGATCACCCGCTCGCTGCCACCCACCACCACGTCGGCGGCCTCGGTGACGCGGATCACGCGGTTGCGGCTCACCGAACCGACCCTGATCGTGCAGTAGAGGTACACGAAGTGGTTGCTGGCGAAGGCCGGGTCGGGCACGGCACCCAGGCAGCCGCGCTCGTTGGACGAATCCACGTTGGCGGCGGTGTAGAAATTGGCCGCCAGCATCACATCGGCCTTGATCATGCGCACGATGCCGTTTTGTTGCACCACCAGCACGCGACCATCGGGCATCACCGCCATCGAGGTCGGGCTGGTCAGGCCGCTGGCCACCTGCCGGTCGTTGAAACCGACAGGCACGCTGGCCGCTTGGGCCAGGCCGCTCCAGGCCGCGAAGACGAGCCAGCCCACGACGAACAACAGCAACCGTTGCCACTGCCGGCCCTGAGAGGCGGCGTTGAGGATGCGGTGGAAATAGGGCATGGGTGTCTCCTTCGTGTGGGTGGTGCGCGTGTCGAGTGATTACTTGACGACGATCGTGTACATGCTGCCGCTGGCAGAGGACGGGCCGAGGCTTACGGCACCCGCGGGGAAGTTTTTCCGGAAGAGGGTGAAGCTCTTGGGCTCACCTTCGTTGTTCACCAGCTTTTGCCCGGTGTTGATCCAGCCGGTCATCCACGGCCGGGCACCCACGCGGTCGTCGATCGCCACCAACACATCGGCCGTCTGGCTGATGTTGAAAGTGACGGTCGGGTCGCCGGTGAAGGCCTTGGAATCGTTGGCCGTGCGGATCCAGCGCCCACCCACCACGATGCTGGGCACCGTCGTGAAGGTGTAGGTGCGGTCGCCGTACTGCAGCGCGCCGTTCTGCAGGCTGTTCTGGACCGACCAGTCGGCGGCGTTGGCGGTGTCTTTCACAGACAGGTTGCTGATGGCCACCGGCGTGGTGGCATCGACGCCGTCGTCGATCTGCTGCAGGTAGGCCACGAGCTGCGAGAGCTGCGTCGCGTTGAGCCCGCTGGTGGTGCCGTGGCGGCCCGCGGGGTTGGCGGTGGTGAGCACATCCAGCAAGGTAGCGGCCGAGCCATCGTGCAGGTAAGGCGCGGTGTCCCACAGGCCTTTCAGCGTGGGGGTGTCCAGGCCGGTGAGCGTCGCGCCCAGGCGCTTGCCCGATGAGGCCTTGAGGGTGCCCACGTCGCGCAGCACACCGCTGGCGCTGTCGGTGAAATCGGCGCCGGAGTGGCAACTGCCGCACTGGCCGCTGCCGTTGAAGATCTGCTGGCCCGCCACCGCGGCTGCCGTGAGCGAACCGTCGGCATTGCGGAACGGGCTGCGGCCTACGCTGCTGAGCGAATTTACATACGCGGCCAACGCGTCGAGGTCACTGTTGAGACCGGCCTTGGGGTCGCCCAGCGGCGTGTTGCGGGTGCCGGTATTGAACTGCGCGTCGCTCAGGAAACCGGTGCCGCCGAAATTGTTGCGGATGTCGTGCTCAAAATCCTGGATCTCGTTGAAGTTCGCCGTCCAGTGCACACGCCCCTGGCCCGTCCCGCGGCGGCCGTTGAGCGGGATCGTGTTGCGCAGGCCTTCGCCGCGGTCGGTGAAGTCCATCGTGCGGCCATCGTGCCCGCCGTCCTGGTGGCAGCTGGCGCAGCTGATGTACTTGTCGCGGTTCATGCGGCGGTCGTCGGCGTTGTAGAAGATGCGCTTGCCGTTGAACACGTTGGCGGCGAGCGCCTCGCCCCCAACGGCCGCGATGTCGACGACCTTCGGAGCCGTGTTGCTGGTGGCGTTGAGCAGGCCGCTCACGTCGTAGACCGACACGTTGCGTGACATGAAGTTCTGCACGTACAGGCGGCCGTTGGGGGTGATCAGCAGGCCACGCGGGGCACGCCCTACGTTCACGAGGCCCGCAACCAGTTGCCGGTTGTAGGTGTCCATCACCTCGATCTGGTTGGTGCCTTGGGTGGAGATGAAGGCGTAGTCGCCCAGCGGAGTGAAGGTGACGGCATTCGCCATGTCGCGGTCGTTCAGGTCGCGGCGTGCGCTCAGCACCTCGGCGTTGTTGTCGAGATCGATCTGCGAGACGATGGTGCGCACCGTGCTCTCGAAAGTGAGCGCGTTGCCGTCGCGGAAAGTGCCCCGCAAGGTGTTGTCTTTCTTCGACGGAATCCAGGCTCGCTTGCCGTCGGGCTGGATGGTCACGGCGGACAGGAAGTTGGGCACGCCGCGCCCGCTGCCCTCGGTGTCGGGGCCGGGGTCGGTGGCGAGTGCGAAGGTGCGCGTCACCGCGAAGGCGCTGGGGTTGACTTCGACCACTTCGCCACGGTCGAGCGGCGAGATGTACCGCGTGACGAGCAGGCGGTTCGAATCACCCGAGATGGCCAGGCCGCGCGGCGACGTGCCGGCGCTGAGCGAAGCCTGCACGGCACCGGTGCCGGGGTGCAGCTTGAGCACCCTGCCCGAACCTTGCAGCGTGATGAAGGCGGCCGTACCCAGCGGATTGAACACCACGCCGAACGGCCGTGTGCCCAGGCCGAGCGCAATGGTCTGCACCAACGCGCCGCTGGCCGGGTCGAGCACGCTGATGCTGCCTGAGCCGGCGTTGGCAACCCAGATGCGGCCATCCGGCGCCTGGGCCAGCGTTTGCGGGTTGACGCCCACGCCTTGCTCGAACAAGCGGGTGTTGTTGGCCGCGTTGATGGCGGTCACCGAGTCGTTGTCGGAGTTCACCACCCACACGCGGTTGCGCCCGGCATCGAATGCAATGGTGCTGGACGAACGCGGCGCGGTGGCGGTCGGCTGGGTGTGGATGGTCTGGGTGGCCGAACAGGTGCTGCTGACCGAACCGCTGCGCACCGTCAGGATCACCGGGTAGTGCGCGGGCGCGGCGTAAGCGCGGCTGGCCGACGGGGTGCCGGAGAAGGCGGTGCTGGAGCCGTCGCCGAAGTTCCACGCGTACTGCAGGTTGGAGCCGCTGGCGCTGGCCGGGCTGAACGACACCGTGCTGCCCACCAGGGCGGCCGTGCGTGGGCCCAGCGTGCAGGCCACGCCGGGCGCCGTGCCGGCAGTGGTGAAGCGCGAGGTGAATGCGGCCACGCCGTTGCCCACGTCGTCTTTCATGCCACCGGCCGTGACCACCACTTCATAGGTGGTGCCGGGCAGCAGCGAGACGTCGGGCGAGAAATTCAGGATGCCCGACTGGCCGCTGTACTTTCCAGCCAACGCCGGACCGCCAAGCTGGCGCACGATGAAACTGCTGTTGGAGACGGTGCGCAGATCGATCTGGTCGGTGAGCGTGATGCCAACGCGGCTTGTCACCGGCTGGTTGGTCGCGTTGTTCTTCGGCGAGACCATGTTGACCGCCGGTGCGCCGGTGACCGGCCCGGTCTGGTGCGGCATGAGCGCGCTGCCGTTGCCGTGGTCGTTGCCTACCAGCACCAGGTTGCCGAACACCGTACCGAAGTCTTCGTCGCGGCTGGCGATGTTGGAGCTGCCTGTGCCCGCGGTGCTGCCGTCGGAGAGGTTGACCTTGGCGTACTTGGTCGAGAACCCGGCGTGTGCAAAGCCGCGCTGGGTGGACACATAGCCGCCCTTGCCGCCCTGATCGGATGACTGTGCAACCTGGTTGAACACCAAGGGGTTGCTGATGTCGTACACGTGCAGCCGGTTGTCGGTGCCGGCGGTCACGATGCGCTCGCCGTTCACGATGCCGCTGTACTGGCCCGCGGTGGCGGTGGTGGACGCCAACACCCTCGGGTTGACCGGGTCGCCAATGTCCAGCGTGACCAGGCCGCTTGCATCTGTGTTGGTGCCGACCAGCAGGTTGCCCACCGCAAACACAGGCCCCACCCGGAAGCCGCCCCAGGCACTGGTACTGACCTGGTTCACCAGCACCGGGTTACGGGGGTCACGCGCATCGACCACATAGATGCCATTGCCGGAGCCGCCCACATACACATAAGGCGCCTGCCAGAAGGCCCACCACGCGCCCAGCGCGTAGTCGGATTCGGCAATGCCGGGCAGCGTCATCGAATTGAGCAGCGTGGGCGCCAGGGCGTTGGTGAAGTCCCAGAACTGGATGCCGCTGATGGACTGCATCACCGCATAGCGGCCCGGGTAGCTGTTGCTGAAGCCGAAGCCATGTGGCTCGCGCAGCGCCGTCACATTGGTCTGCGACACCTTCACCGGCGCGCGCGGGTTCGACATGTCGTAGAAGGAGAAGCCACCGCCTGATGCGCCTGAGTCGCGGCCGAACGGCACGAACAGGTAGCCGTTGACCATCTGCACGGTGCCGTGCCCACGTTCGCTGCCGTTCACATCACTGCGCAGGATGACCAGCGGTTTGAAAACCTCGTTGCTGCTGTAGCTGAGGTTGGGCAAGCCCGGACCATCAGCGTGTGCCGGCGCCTGAAAGGCGCACAGCAGCAGGGAAACTTGGGCAGCTGCCAAATGCAGCAGAGCCCCGGAACGACGGCCGGTGAAGTTCATCAATGTCTCCTTGTGACGTCCGAAACCGGCGCCACTTTTGTGGAACGCTAATAGAACGTTTATTCTATTTTTGCGCTGCTTGAGAATGTTTGTTTTATAGAGACGACAAGCGCCCTTGTCAACCGGCATCTACCGGTGGGGGATGGCGGGGAAACCCTCGGATGGCCACGTTGCCCTGAATGGCGATCGCGTCGGCATGCACCTGCCCCGTCTGCTGAAGAAGCTGTTGATGCGGGAGGCTTGGACGGATGCCTTCGTCATGTCCAAGCGAGCAGCGAAAGCCTGTCCGGGCACCTACAATCCGCCCCCCGAACCCCACCTTGCCCATGTTCAAGAACGCCCTGCTCTACCGCATCGGCCCCTGGGAGCCGCCCTCCAGTGCCGAGATCGAAAGCCGCCTCGACGCCGGCCGTTTTGTCGACATCGGCGCCTCACAACTCGAATCAGCCGGTTGGCTCGAACCGCGCGGTGAAAAGAACGGCGTGCTGATGGAAGGCGTGGGCGGCCAGCTCATCTTGAAGCTGTGCATCGAACGCAAGGCCGTGCCCAGCCAGGTGGTGAAAACCCAGCTCGAACAGCAGCTCGAAAAGATCGAGGCCAACACCGGCCGCCGACCCAAAGGCAAGAAGGCCAAGGAGCTGAAGGAAGACATCGTGCACGGCCTGCTGCCGCGCGCGTTCCCGAAGCGCTCGACCACGCTGATCTGGATCGACCCGCGCGCCAAGCTGGTGATCGTCGGTGCGGGCAGCGTGAAAGCCTCAGATCGCATCGTCAGCATGCTGGTGGAGCTGCTCGGCGGGGGCATCACGCTGACCCTGCTGCAAACCGAGCTGTCGCCCGCCACCGCGATGGCTGAATGGCTCAAGACACGCGAAGCGCCGGCCGGTTTCACGATCGACCGCGAGTGCGAACTCAAGCAGCCCGACAGCGAAAAATCGCTGGTGCGTTATGCACGCCACACGCTCGACATCGAAGAGGTCGGCGAGCACATTGCCCAGGGCAAGCTGCCCACCCAATTGGCCATGACCTGGAACAGCCGCGTCTCCTTCGTGCTGACCGAGGCGGGGGCCGTGAAGAAGATCAAGCTGCTTGACGTGGCACTCGAAGGTGCCGGTTCCACTGGCAAGGACGACAACGGTTTCGACACCGATGTGGCCATCACCACCGGCGAGCTGAGCCAGTTGTTCCCGCAACTCCTTGACGCGCTGGGCGGCGAGCTGGTGCGCGACAAGCCGGTGCAGGCGGCCTGAGCAAGCGCGTGGCCACCATCGCCTTCATCGGCACCGGGCGCCTGGGCAGCGCGCTCGCCACTGCGCTGCAACGGCGTGGCGAACCGGTGGCGATGGTGGCGAGCCGCACTGCCACCCGCGCACAACAACTGGCGGCGCAGTTGCCGGGCTGCCTGGCGGTCGATGCCGGCACGGCCGCACAGGCCGATCTGGTGTTTCTCACCGTCTCCGACGACGCCATCGCGGCGCTTGCAGCACAACTGCCATGGTGTGCCGGGCAGTCGGTCGTGCATTGCAGCGGCGCCACCGAGGTGAGCGTGTTGCAGCCGGCTGCCGATGCGGGCGCTGCCATTGGCGGCTTTCACCCGCTGCAGATTTTTTCCGACCCTGAGCGTGCGGTCGAGCTGCTGGCTGGCAGCAGCGTGGCCATCGAAGGCCCTCCGGCGCTGGAGGCGCAGCTGACGCAGATCGCCAACACGCTGGGCATGCACCCGTTGCGCTTGCCACCCGGAGCACGCGCGCTGTACCACGGTGGCGCCAGCTACGCGGCGAGCTTCCTGCTGTCGATGCTTGACGAAGCCGTGAGCGCCTGGCGCGCCTTCGGCATCGACGAAGCGCAAGCCCTGCAAGCGCTGCTGCCGATGGCGCATGGCACGCTGGCTGCGGCGGCGAGCAAAGGGCTGTCGGCGGCAGTGGCCGGGCCCTTGTCACGCGGAGATGCGGGGGTGATTGCGCGGCACCTGGTCGCACTCAATGCACTAGGCCTTGAGCATGCCGCGCTCTACCGTGAGATGACGATGCGGCAGCTTGATCTGGTGCAATCCACAGACAGGCTTAGCGAGGCCCAGGCCGAAGCGATCAGACAAGCACTGGCCTGACACCTCGTCATCCCGGCGCACGCCGGGATCCACTGGTGCCATGCGATGCAGTGGATCCCGACGTTCGTCGGGATGACCTCGGGGCCCTCACGTCCCCAGAATGAACTTCACCACCTGGGCGCGTGTCCCCGGGTCATCATCAAACCCGCCGTGCGAGGTGCTCGAAGCCACCGGCCCCGGCGACGAATAGACCGTGGTGTCCAGCAGCTTCTTCGCATACGCGCTGAAGAACTTCTCCATGCCCAGAATCGGCGTCGTGCTGCCGCCTTCGAACGATTCACTCACCAGGTACAGCAGCGAGCGGCGGTAGGCACCGCAACTGCCATCGGCCTGCTCGGCGTGGTCGGTGAGATGGAATTGCTGATAGCGCTTGACCACGCCCGACGCCAGGTGCGGGCGCACCCGCTCGTCGAAGGTGGCCAGCTTGACCGCAGGCGCGAGAAAGCTCACCGACTCGAAGGCCATGCCTTCTTGCGCCAGCCGGTCGATCATGAAGCTCGCCACGATGCTGCCCGCCGAATGGCCGACGAAGTGCATGCGGATCTTCTTGTTGGCCACGCCATGCTTGAAGTGGCGATACAGCAGCACACCACCGGCCTGCTCATCGTCGGGCACGCCGGGTTTGTAGGCACTCATGGCGTCGGCGTTCTGCTTCATCTCGCCCCAGATGCGCGTGCCGGGGCGAGACAGCAGCCGCTCCAGGCGCTGGTTCCACCAACCGGTGAGGTCGAAGCCGGTGCTGCGTGGCACACCCTTGATGGCGTCTTCAATGGTGTTGAGCAAGGCCGAGAAAAAATCGGTCTCCCACATCAGGAAGATCGGGAACACACGCTTGTTGTAGAGCATCGGGATCCACTGCGCAGCGATCTCGGCAGCGCTCGCTTCACCTACCAGGCCGCCGTGCGCGTAGATGCACACATCAACCACACCGTCTTCCAGCCCCCAGGTCTTGCGCGCCTGGGCCAGGTGCACGTCAACCAGCGCGCGCACGTCATCGGGCTGGGTGCGGAACACTCCTGAGTTGCTGAGCGCGCCGTTGTTGCCCATGTTGATGATGAAGGGCGAGATCTCGCGGTTGCGCAGCACCTCGCTCGCCGCCAGTGCCACGCGGCCCTGCGCATCGGTGCGCAGGCTGATCGACTTGCTGATCGCCGTGTGGTCCTGCGTGACCACGCCGAGCTGGGCCACCCAGCAATCCATCGCGTTGCGAAGCCAGTCGTCGTAGGTGAGGATGCCGTAACCATGCGAGCCCCACACGGTGCCCCATGAGTTCTGGATCAGGAAGCCGCGCTCGTTGTAGCCCACGATGGCAAACGCGTGCCCCGGGTGGTCGGCATGGCCGCCTTGCACCGGAATCTCCCACACGCCCTTGAAAGAGCCGGGGCGCTTCTTCAACTCCGGTTGCTCCAGCCCCACGTCCCAACCCGTGTGGCAACCGGCGCTCGCGTAAATGATGCCCACCTCGTTGAGCGCGGCGTGCATGTCGGTGATCGATTGCGTGTCAATGCGGTAGTAGGCACCGAGGGGGCGTTGCACCGCGTCGAACCACCAGTCGTCGGAGAGCTTCTTGCTCGCAGGTGGCATCTCCAGGCCAGAAAACAGTTCTTCGCGGCAGGCGCCGTGCTTGAACCAGCCCTTGAGCGCACCGCGAATGCTGGAGCCCTTGTCTTGCACCGAGCCCGGGAACTCGTCGTAACGCCGTGCCATGGAATACAGCATGAAGGGCGAGATGGCGGGCGTGCTTTCACGCCGTGCGCTGCGCAGCAGGTGCTCCACCACCAGCGACAGGCCGAAGCCCGTGCAGGCCATGGTGTCGCCCTGGTTCTTGATGGCCAGGCCTTGTGCCGGGAAGAGTGTGGCCGCTGGGGGATGACCTACGTTGGGCCGAAACGGCCGGTCACGCGAATCAGGCGGGTCGGGGCGGGCGACGCGCATGAACAATGCGGCGGGTTTCTTGGCCGTCTTCTTGGGTACCTTCTTGCGGGTGACCATGCGGCAATCTCATCGTTGGACGAGGCGGCATGGTCGAACCACCGCCATGTCGCGTCAAGACTGCAAAACTTGGGGGTTCACTTCCACCTTGAGCCACGAAAGCCTCAGTCCGCTCAGGCTGAGGTATCGAAGCCCCGCTCAACCATTTCGGCGCCTCGCACCTTCCTCGCCCAGGCGCCGCCTCTTTTCAGCCTCGCCTCAGCAAGCTGCCGAGCGTTTGATGCGGTCGACGATGATTTCTGCCTGTTCGCGACAGTCTGCCGCCCTGCTGCCGAGCAGGCAGGCGTGCTGGTCGAAGTGGCGTGTCTCGAGTACCTCAGCCACCAGTGGCATCAAATGCGCAGGCAGCTCGGCGAAGCCGGCCCGCGCGACTGGCTCGGGCAGCCCGGCCAAAGCCTCGCGCAGGCACTTGGACAGCACTCGGTAGGTCAGGGGTTTCATCGTCACGCGGCCCGATTCCATCTCGTGCTGGCGGCGCGCGAGATCGGCGATGTACAGGCGGCGGCCTTCGAGGTGGTAGCTCATGCCATGAAGCATCCCCCCGAAGGTCGGGGCACGAAGGGCGGAGAAAAGGCCAACCGGCAGCGCTTATCGGCCTAGCCGGGGATGGCGGCTTCAGACTGCGTCCTGCCGGGTGGCATTCGAAATCGCGATAAGGTGCATGCTTTTGCATGGCTGCTTGCGTGTGCGCAACAGGCTGCAGTCACAACAACGGAGGTTGAAGAATGGCCAGCTGGGTATGGGGAGGCTTGCTGCTTGGGGTGGTTTTGGTACAGGTCGCGATCATCTGGTCAATTCGCCGCCACCGTGACCCGGCGCTGCGGATCGAGTGCGAATCACCCATTGACGAATTGATGCCCAGTCTCTCAGGGTTGACGCTGGGCACTGCGATCGCGGGCAACCAGGTTGAGGTACTGGAGAACGGAGCATTCTTTGATGTCCTTCTGGCGCGCATTGGAGCGGCTCGTCACTCTGTCCATTTCGAGACCTTTCTCTGGAAGGACGGGGAGCTTGGGCGGCGCTTGTCCAGCGCACTGATAGAACGTGCACGCGCGCAGGTCCAGGTGCGTGTATTACTTGATGCCAACGGGTCGAAAGGTGTGGGAGCGGAAGTCACGCGGCAGATGCGCGATGCAGGCTGCGTTGTGAAGTTCTTTCACAAGCGCTCATTTCACAACATCGGCGTGCTCAACGATCGCGACCACCGCAAGATTGTCGTGATCGATGGGCGGGAGGCTTTCGTCGGTGGTCACTGCATCGTGGACAGTTGGCTCGGGAATGCCGAAGACCACAAACACTTCTCCGATGTCAGCCTGCACCTGCACGGGCCGATCGTGCACAGCCTGCAGGGCGCTTTCAGCGAGAACTGGGCCGGTGAAACGGGTGAGCTGTTCCTGGGCGACGACGTGTTCCCGCGCCTCGAGCCCGCGGGAGACGTGCTCATTCACGCGGTGTTTGCCAAGCCTGAGAACTCGGCGCCGACGGTGAAGATCCTGCACCACACCGCCATCTGCGTGGCACGCAAGCGCATCTGGATTCAGAACCCCTACTTCATCCCCGAGCCAGATGCCATCGATGCCTTTGGTGCGGCCGTGCGACGCGGCGTAGACGTGCGCGTGCTGATGCCTGCCACCAGCGGCTCGGACAATCCAATGGTTCAACATGCGGGGCATCGCAACTTCGAGAAGCTCCTGAAGTGTGGAGTTCGCCTGTTCGAGTACCCGCACACCCTGCTGCACCAGAAGATCATGACGGTCGACGGCGTGTGGTGCGCCATCGGTTCAAGCAACTTCGACGACCGCAGCTTCGAGACCAATGACGAGATCAGCCTGTCGATCTTGGACAAGGCACTTGCAGAGCGGCTCGACGCCATCTTCGAGAAATACGTCAAGCGGGCCGAGGAAATCCAACTCGAAGCATGGCAGCGCCGTGGCTGGGCTCACAAGGTGAAGGACAACGCTTTCTACATGCTCAACGAGTTGCTGTGATCGACCAAGCGTGGTCTGGAAATTCAAGTCAAGACAGAAGAGCGACAGCGGTCGGCGCAACGATGAACGAGCG
>JACMKW010000154.1 GCA_014379885.1 Rhizobacter sp. | reverse complement strand
GGCGTTCCACGTGAACGCTGGAGCTTATCCATGAGCATGAGCGAAAAGCTCGGCTTGCTGGGCCGCAAGGTGGGCATGACGCGCATCTTCACGGACGATGGCGACACCATCCCCGTGACTGTGCTGGACGTGTCCAACAACCGCGTCACGCAGGTCAAGACCGTCGACACCGACGGCTACCACGCGCTGCAAATCGCGTTCGGTTCGCGCAAGGCGAGCCGCGTCAACAAGCCCGCTGCCGGGCACCTGGCCAAGGCCGGTGTCGAAGCGGGCACGATCCTCAAGGAATTCCGCGTCAGCGCAGAAATCGCAGGCCAGCACAAGGCTGGCGGCGTGGTTCCGGTGACGCTGTTTGCTGTGGGCCAAAAGGTCGACGTGCAAGGCTCGTCCATCGGCAAGGGCTTTGCCGGCACCATCAAGCGCCACAACTTCAAGTCGCAGCGCGCGTCGCACGGCAACAGCCGCAGCCACAACGTGCCCGGCTCGATTTCCATGGCGCAGGACCCGGGCCGTGTGTTCCCGGGCAAGAAGATGACCGGCCACATGGGCGACGAAACCGTCACCACGCAGAACCTCGATGTGATCCGCGTCGACGAAGCGCGTTCGCTGCTGCTGGTGCGTGGCGCCGTGCCGGGCTCGAAAAACGGCCACGTGGTGGTTCGCCCCGCCGTCAAGGTCCGGCCCGTTCGGGTCAAGGTCGAACCGGTTGCTGCTGCACCTGCCAAGAAGGGGGGCAAGTAATGCAACTCGAGCTGTTGAACGAACAAGGCCAGGCGACCGCCAAGTTTGATGCGCCCGACACGGTGTTTGCGCGCGACTACAACGAAGCGCTGGTGCACCAGGTCGTCGTGGCCTTCCAGGCCAACGCGCGCCAAGGCACGCGGGCCCAGAAAGACCGTGGCGAAGTGGCCCACACCACGAAGAAGCCGTTCCGTCAAAAGGGCACCGGCCGCGCACGCGCCGGCATGTCTTCGTCGCCGCTGTGGCGTGGCGGCGGCCGCATCTTCCCGAACCGGCCTGACGAGAACTTCTCGCACAAGGTCAACAAGAAGATGTACCGCGCCGGCATGGCGTCCATCTTGTCGCAGCTTGTGCGCGACGGACGCTTGGCGGTGGTCGATTCGATCACCATCGACGCACCCAAGACCAAGCTGCTAGCGTCCAAGTTCAAGGCCATGGGCTTTGGCACGGACACCAAGAATTCGGTGCTGGTGATTGCCGACCAGATCGACGACAACCTGGCATTGGCCAGCCGCAATCTGTCGAACGTGCTCGTCATCGAGCCGCGTTACGCCGATCCGCTGTCGCTGGTGTTCTTCAAGAAGGTGCTGGTCACCAAGGGCGCGATCGAGCAGCTCAAGGAGATGTTCGCATGAGCACCCCGCAAAAGTACGACGAAGGCCGCCTGTCCCAGGTGCTGGTGGCGCCGATCATTTCGGAAAAAGCCACCCGCATGGGCGAAAAGCAGAACCAGGTTCTGTTCAAGGTGCTGCGTGACGCCACCAAGCCCGAAATCAAGGCGGCGGTTGAACTGATGTTCAAGGTGGAAGTGGCCTCGGTCAGCACCTTGCTGCAAAAGGGCAAGGTCAAGAAATTCGGCCGCAGCATCGGCCGCCGTGACCACGTCAAGAAGGCGTAT
>JACMKW010000153.1 GCA_014379885.1 Rhizobacter sp. | reverse complement strand
CTTCAGTCCAGAGCCAACCTAAACTCCCTGCCTCGGCCGCCCGTCGCCTACCGGCACGGCTTGGCCCCTTCGATCTGCAGTCTGTCGCAACACCGGCTTGGCCAGGGAACCCCGACCCTAGACTGCCGGCCAGGACGATTTCGCACCTACAACAAGGCGCCGCCCCACAAGGGCCGGCGATGGCAGGAGAGAGCAGGATGAGTACATCAAAACGGCGGCTCTGGGTTGGCGGCTTCATTGCCGCAGCCGTGGTGGCCGGCATCGGCCTCGCGGTAGTCCCGCGCATGAGCAACGGTGCCAAAGACGCGCCCTCCAAAGACGGCAAGAAACCCGAGGTGCCACTGGAGTTTTCAGCCAACGAAGTGGTGCGGCCCACGCTGTCGACCATGCCGCTGGTCATCCAGTTCTCCGGCCCGCTGGTGGCGCCGCGCACGGCGGTGGTGCGCGCCAAGTCGGCCGGCACCTTGCTCGGCTTGCGGGTAGCCGAGGGCGGCCGGGTGAAGGCGGGCCAGTTGCTGGGTGACATCGATCTGTCTGACCTGCAAAGCCGCGTCACCGAGCGCAGTGCGAGTGTGGAATCGGCGCAAACCGCGCTGGCCGAAGCCGAGCGCCAGCACGCTGCCAATGTGGGGCTGGCGAGCCAGAACTTCATTTCCTCCACCGGCCTGTTGACCTCGCAGGCCAAGCTCGATTCGGCCCGTGCGCAACTCAAGTCGGCGCAGGCGCAGTTGTCGACGGTGCGCCTGGGGGTGAAAGAGGCGGCGCTGTTGGCGCCCATTGCCGGCATCGTCGGCAAGCGCCACGCGGTGCCTGGCGAAAAGGTGAGCGCCGAACAGCAGTTGCTCACGGTGGTCGATTTGTCATCGCTCGAACTCGCCGGCACGGTTGGCACGCATGAAGTGGGTTTGCTCAAACCCGGCCAACCAGTGCAGATCACGGTCGAAGGCTCGCTGCAACCGGTCACCGGCCGCATCGACCGCATTGCGCCAGCGGCCGAAGCCGGCACACGGTCAATTGGCGTGGTGGTGGCGCTCGACAACCGCAACGAGCAGTTCCGCGCCGGCCAGTACGCCATGGGCAAGGTGGTGCTGGCCGACCAGACGCAGCGCCTCACCTTGCCCACGTCAGCCGTGGGCAGCACTTCGGGGCAAGACCAGGTCTGGGTGATCGAGAACGGCGCTCTGCTACGGCGTGCCATCACCACCGGCCGGCGCGATGAAGCGCAGGCGAGGGTGGAGGTGCTGCAAGGCCTGACGGCCGGTGCCACGGTGCTGGCGGCGCGCTTCGACAACCTGCGCGACGGCGCCAAGGCCTCGGTGACCAGCCGGGCTGCGTCGCCGGCAGGTTCCGCAGCTTCAGTGTCGGTGGCCACGTCGGCCTCTGGCGCCACGGTTCAGAAGTGAGGGTCGCCCCATGTGGATGACCCGCGTTGCGATCAACAACCCCGTCTTTGCCACCATGGTGATGGTCGCGCTGTGCGTGCTCGGGCTGTTCTCTTACAGCAAGCTCGGCCTGGAGCAGATGCCCGACGTGTCGCCGCCGCTCGCGTTTGTCGACGTGGCCTACCCGGGTGCATCGCCCGAGGCGGTGGAGCGTGAAGTCACCAAGCTGATCGAGGAGTCGCTCAACAGCATTGCGGGTGTCAAGCAGATCACCTCGCGCAGCTTCGAAGGCCGCAGCCAGACCAGCGTGCAGTTCACGCTGAATGCCGACATGGCGCGCGCCATGCAAGACGTGCGTGACCGTCTGGGCGTGGTGCAGTCGGCCTTTCCGCGAGACGCGAAGATGCCAACCGTCTCGCGCTTCGACAACGACAACAGCCAGCCCACGGTGGTGATGGCGCTGATTTCCAACACACGCAGCGCTCGTGAACTCTCGCTGGTGGCCGACCAGACCATCAGCAAGCGTTTCCAGCGCGTGGAGGGCGTGGCCAAGATCGATATCAGCGGCTTGTCAACGCGTGAAGTGCGCATCGACCTCGATGCGGCGCGGCTGCGTGCCTACGGCATCACGCCGGCCGAGATCAGCACCGCGCTCGCCAGGGCCAACAGCGACCAGCCGGTGGGCTTGCTCACCAATGCCACGCAAGATGCGATTTTGCGTGTGGAAGGACGCGTTCGCGACCCGAAACAATTCGTCGACGTGGTGGTGGGAAACCGTGGCGGTTCGCCCGTCACGCTCGGTGACCTGGGTGTGCTGGTGGAGCGCGAGAAAGAGCCCGACTCTGTTTCACGCATCAACGGCCAGCGCGCCATCACGTTCAACGTGTTCAAGCAGCAAGACGCCAACATCGTGGCCACCGGCGACGCGGTGAAAGCCGCGATGGAAGAGCTGAAGAAGAACCTGCCTTCGGGCATGGAGATGCAGCTCATCTTTGCCAGCAGCGACTTCGTGAAAGGTTCGCTCACCGGCTTGCAGCACACGCTGATCGAAGGTGCGCTGCTCACCGTGGCCATCGTGTTCCTGTTCCTGCACTCCTGGCGCAGCACCATCATCACCGGGCTCACGCTGCCGATCGCGGTGATCTCGAGTTTCATCGCCGTGTATGCCTTTGGCTTCACACTGAACTTCATGACGATGATGGCCTTGAGCTTGTGCATCGGCCTCTTGATCGACGACGCCATCGTGGTGCGAGAGAACATCGTGCGGCACATCCAGCGCGGCAAGGACCACGTGGCGGCCAGCCGGGACGGCACCGCGGAGATCGGCCTCGCGGTGATGGCCACCACGTTTGCCATCTGCGCCGTGTTCGTGCCGGTGGGCTTCTTGGGCGGGATCATCGGCAAGTTCTTCTATCCATTCGGCATCACCGTGGTGGTGGCGGTGCTGGTGAGCCTGTTCGTCAGCT
>JACMKW010000152.1 GCA_014379885.1 Rhizobacter sp. | reverse complement strand
TCGATGGCGACAAGCACGTTCTCCGGGTGGGAGCGGAACGCTTGCGGCAGCAGCCCGGACGCGGCGAGCGCGATCGCGTACTGCTTGCGGGCCTCGACAGCATCAAGGCTGTACTGGGTGACTGCGTACCCGATCTTCTCCGGGAGTGCGACCGTCATGCTGCTTGCCTTTCGGTGAGGTTGGTGATGAATCTTTCGGCGCGGATCAGGAGCGCCTGGTAGTTGTCGGCGTTGAACTTGATGCGGTAGACGGCCATGTCGAGCGAGGGGCGTCCGTTGGTGCCGCCGGCCAACACGGCCAGCCAGCAGGAGTCGAGGCCGAGGATGCCCATGCCCCACGTGACCTGCGCGGCGTAGTGGAGCGGGATCTTGTCGGTGCCTGCCCTGCCCCAGCCCGCATCGGTGGTGCGGTCCCCCACCGTCTTTATCTCGACCAGCTCGCCGCCGATGGTGATGCGGTCAGGGTTGTAGGTGGCCCAGTCGAACTCGTCATGCTGGTAGGTGGCGCCCGATGCGGCCTCGTCGTAGGTGAGGCCCTTGTCTGCGGCGAGCCAGTCGGCCACGCCCGCCTCGAGGAAGTTGCCCCGGTTCATGGCGCGGCTTGCCCGCTTCGGCTCAACCTGGCCGAGCATCTTCGCCGCCAACTGCTCGCGCGTTTCAAACGGTGACCAGCCCATAACGGAGGCGATGCTGCTGCCACCAATCCGGCCCACCCGTGCTGCGTGCCACTCCGGGCTGTCAGTGGGGAAAGTTCCCAAGATGCGGCTCACGAGATGTCCCGTCCCCATGCGCCCTCGATGTAGAAGGCGGTCGTTGCCCTGTCACGGGCCTTGCCGTGGGGCAGTTCGATGCAGAGCCGCTGCCATTCGACAGCCTGCTTACGGGCAAGTTCCTTCACTCGCTCGACAGCTTCCTGTTCGCTCATGAGCCCGCCCGTCCGAGCGCCACGTAGGCGGCACAGATCGGGTTCGCGCAGGAGGTGAGCCAAACGTTTGCGTGCTCCACCCCGTGAATGCTGATGATCGCCTCAGCCAGAGCAGCCCTGGCCCGATCCATCTCGGCCCGGCGATCAATGCGCGGACCGAGGTTCACAACGTCAACACCTGCACGCGTGGCCATCAGAGGGGCCGCATCTCAAGGTTCAGCGCAGACTCACGGCACACCGTGCAATACGGGCTGTCACCGTTCAACACCTTCCACGCAGCCTTCGCGCACAACGGGCACAGCGTCGAGGCGTGACCACACGGGCGGACCGTCACACGGAACGTTGCCTGCTGGTCACAAAACCCGCACGGCACCACCGCATCCAGATCGACATCCACCAGCTCGGCGACAGTTGCCGCCCACTCGCCCGCCATCACAGCCGCGTCCAAGTGATGTGGCTATTACCAACCGTGCAATCCCGATGGAACCAGTTCGTCTGCACCACAATCGACCGGCAATCAACCCGCAACTTGTGCGAGTCACAGATCGTGAACGTGTGCCGACAATCGCCCATCGTCCCCACCCAGGTGGCCGCCGAATCGCACGGCTGGTGGCTGGTGCACGGCACAATCGCGGCATCCTCAAACCACGGCCACGGGGTCAGCTTCGGCACTGCGGTGAGCTTCGTCATCGCTCACCCGCTCTCGGCTGCGCAGCCAACACCGACACAGCAGCAGCCACGATGAAGATCGCAGCCAGCAAAAGACTGCCGTTGGCGCGGAGCAGGAAGCCCGCCGCGAAGGATGTGGCGGCGACCAGAGCCAACACGCGGGTCATCGCCGGCCCCCGTGCAGCAGCGCGGCCAACAGAACACACGCCACAATCGCAATCACCAAAACCAGGAAGTCGCCATCATTCGTCGCCACCGGCAACAACAAGGCCATCATGCTGCGGCCAGCTTCGACTCAAACCACTGGTCGAGATCCGCCCGACGGATGCGGATGTTGCGGCGATCGGTGGCGTCTCCCTCCGGCAACTTCCCGAATCTCGCGGCAGGCAGCTCACCGTTAGCGACGGCCGCATAAATGGACGCTTCCGAAACGTCATCAAGCAGCCGGGAACAAGAACGAACAGACAGATATTCGGCGGGCATTATGCGGCCTTTCTCGTGCGGGTTTCATAGGTGGTGGAGATCGACCCCTCACGGAGGCCGTAGGCAAGTTCCAGCCCGCGGAGCACGCTGCTGGTGGCCGCCCTGGTGCCGCCCTCGATGTGGGACAGCGCACCGGTCGACAAGGTCTGACCGGTCATCATCTTGAAGTTGGCGCAGACCTGTTCCGCGGTAAGCCGGGCAGCCCGGCGAAGTGCGGACAGCGGCACGCTGGGGGGCTCGACCCGGCCGCGCTCCCGGTAGGTGGAGCCGTTGCGGTGGGCGCTGTTGAAGCGCGGCTGCTGCTCGAAGATCATGGTGGCCTCGATGGCCAGCGCCTCGGCGCGTTCCCACGGGCCGTGCTCGATGACCTTGGCCTTGAGTGGCACCCATGGGGAGCCGGTGGAAGCGTGCTGCGACATGCGCGCAGCGACATTGCTGGAGCATCCGACGTAAAGGCACTCACCCTCGGCGTCGAGAACCTCGTACACCCATGCGGTGCTCATGCTGCGGGCCTTCTATCTACTTGTGTGTCGTTAGACGGTCTGGCCACGAAGAGGAAGTCCAGGGGCATCTGAACTGTTGCCGCGATGCGCTTGGCAATCTCGGGCTTGCAGTTGCGACGCCGGCCGGACCTCAGGTGGCCGATGGTGGACCTGTCCGCACCCACCGCGTCGGCCAATGACCGGACGGTGTAGCTACGGAAGGCCATGGCCTGCGCGAGTGCGGCAGGGCTGCGAACGATCACGTCCAACCTCCAATGGGTGTCTGTGATCTGAACTGTAGACGGTCTGTTAGCCATGCGCAAGACGTTAGACGGTTGTAGACGCCTTTGTCTACAGGTTGGGCATGAATATTTGGCGGGAACTAGGCGCGATGCGAACGTCACGGCTGTCATTTGTAGACGCCTTGTCTACGATGCTTACTTGTGCGGCCCTGCCACCGTCATGAGAGTAGGTAGACATGAGCACCAAACCAGTCCCGGAGCAGTGGGCCCAGCCGATGCGAGACCTCGGCTACACCCACCGCGGAGAGCCGAGCATCTCGGCCCTCGCCAGGGCTGCCGGCCTGAGCGTCGAGACGACGCGGCGCTACATCCATCGGGTGGGAGAGTCGCACGCCGAAACGATCGCGGCACTGTCCACGGCAATGCGCCAGGACGTGTCGGGCTGGGTCGGGTCACGGGAAGCGGGCGAGCGCTTCGTTGGGCCCGACGCATCCCGGTGGCTGGACGACCGCCAGCGGGTGGCGCTCACGGAGCTAATCAACTCTTTCGTGAAAGGAGCACCATCATGGCTGGCAGCCGCAAGCTCAGAAGAGTCTGAACGGAGCATCATCGGCGTGGCCGAGGAGGCTAAGCCACTCGGAAGCGCTCGGCGGCCGCAGTCAAAGCCTCACTTGCAATCTCTTCCAACCGGTCTGGATCTACCGCCGAGTCGATGACGAGCAGGGTTCTGCCTCCGGACTTGATGGAGGTCGACAGCCAGGCTTCGCGGGTCAGGTCCGGCAAGAAGATTGGCATTATGCCGGCGATCTGGAACATGGCTTGCACGGCTTCGGGCAGCATGGCGGGGTTCATCGGGTTTCTCTCTCTTTGGCCCGCCAGAAGTGTGAGGGGTGGCGGAGCGTCCGCCAATTAGTACC
>JACMKW010000022.1 GCA_014379885.1 Rhizobacter sp. | reverse complement strand
GATCTCGCCCTTGATACCCTTCACGCGGCCCATCAGGTCGGCCCAGTCCTTAAACTGGCCCTTCTTGCGCTCGTCGAGGATGCGCACCGAAACCTTGGTGCCGATGCCCTTGACCGATTCGAGTGCGGCCTGGTCGGCCTTGTTGACGTCGACCGCGGCCCAGGCGGTGGCGGTTGCAAACAGCATGACGAGCACGCACAGCAGCTTCTTGAACATGGTTGAACTCCCTTGAGTGTGTGGTTGTGGGATGTGGCCTCTCCACACCCCGGAACGCACTCTAGCGAGGCTCACGCTGCTTGCCAGCCCCCTTGAGGAAGGCCGCCGAAGAGGGGCCTTCTTTGGTGTGAGTTGCCGTCAGGCCTTCTGCGCACCCATCCACTCGACGTAGCGCGCCACGCCGGTGGCCACGTCGGCGAAGCGGTGTTCGCAGCCGGCGGCGAGCAGGCCATGCATGTCGGCCTGGGTGTAGCACTGGTACTTGCCGACCAGTGCAGGGGGGAACTCGAAGTATTCGATCAGGCCGAGCTTCACCAGCTCTGCCAGCGGCAGAGGCGGCGCCTCTTTCAAGGCGCGCGAGGCGTTGACCACCGCCACAGCCACGTCGTTGAACGGCTGGGCGCGGCCGGTGCCGAGGTTGAAGAGGCCGCTCTTGTCGGGGTGCTGCAGGAACCAGAGGTTGACCGCGACCACGTCGTCGACCGAGATGAAGTCGCGCATTTGCTCGCCCTGGGCGTAACCCCCATAGGCGCCAAAAAGCCGCACTTTGCCGGTCTCGCGAAACTGGTTGAAGTTGTGGAACGCCACCGAGGCCATGCGGCCCTTGTGCTGCTCTCGCGGGCCGTAGACGTTGAAGTAGCGAAAGCCGGCGACCTGCGCGCTCTTGCCGGATTGCGGTGCAGGCAACATGCGGCGCACCACGTTGTCGAACAGCAGCTTGGAGTAGCCGTAGACGTTCAGCGGCTGCTCAAAAGCGGGTTCTTCGCGGAAGGTGTCGCTGCCACCGTAAGTGGCGGCCGACGAGGCATACAGCAAGCGCGTGCCTTGCGCCTGGCAAGCGTCGAGCAGATCTTTCGAACACCGGTAGTTGGTGTCGAGCATGTAGCGCCCGTTGTGCTCCATGGTGTCGGAGCAGGCGCCCTGGTGCAGCACGGCGTCGACGTGGCCGAAGTCGCCGCGCGCGAAGCGGGTGTAGAAGTCGATCTTGTCGAAGTAGTCGCTGATGCGTGCGCCTTGCAGGTTGCGGTACTTGGGGCCGTCGGTGAGGTCGTCGACAGCGATCACGTCGTCGAGCCCCAGTGCGTTGAGGCCGTGAACGATGTTGCTGCCGATCATGCCGGCCGCGCCTGTGACGATGATCTTCATTCGAACAGCTCCTCATAGGTGAGCGTGGCGTTGCCGAACTTGCCCACCGCGATACCGCCCGCCCGATTGGCGATGGGCAGCGCGTCGCTCAGGCTCAGGCCGCAGGCCAGCATGGCGGCGAGCGTGGCGATCACGGTGTCGCCTGCGCCGGTCACGTCGAACACCTCGCGCGCCTGCGCATGCACGCGGGTCTCGCCCGCTGCATCAAACAAGGACATGCCTTCTTCCGACCGGGTGAGCACCAGGCTGTCGAGGCCCAGCTTTTGGCGCAGCGCTTGCGCGCGCTCTTGCAGCTGGGCTTCATTGCTCCAGGTGCCGATCACCTGCGCCAGCTCGGCGCGGTTGGGGGTGATGACGGTGGCGCCGGCATAGCGTGCGTAGTCGTTGCCCTTGGGATCGATCAGCACCGGCTTGCCGGCCTTGCGGGCCAGCTCGATCATGCGCGGGATGTGTTCCAGCCCGCCCTTGCCGTAGTCGGAGAACAGCACGGCGTCGTGCAGCGGCAAGGCTTTCTCGAAGTCGCCGAGCATGTTGGCCAGAACCTCGTGATCGGGCGTGTTTTCGAAGTCGACACGAATGAGTTGCTGCGAGCGTCCGATGACACGCAGCTTCACGATGGTGTAGAGCTGTGGGTCGTGGCCCAGCAGCGTCTTCACGCCTTTTTGTTCCAGCAACTGCTGCAGCTTGCGTGCGGGTTCATCTTCGCCCACCACGGTGAGCAGCGTGGTTTGCACACCCAGGGTCTTGACGTTCAACGCCACGTTGGCGGCGCCGCCCAGGCGTTCTTCTTCGCGGGTGACGCGCACCACCGGCACCGGCGCCTCGGGTGAGATGCGTTCGACGGCGCCGAACCAGTAGCGGTCGAGCATGGCGTCGCCCACCACCAGCACGCGCGCGGCGGCGAGGCGCTCGCGGGTGATCTTCTGTGTGCTCATCACAAGTCCTCCAGCCGTTGTGGCGGGTAGCTGTCCCAGCTCAGACAACCCGGGCATTGCCAGAAATAGTGTTGTGCCTCGAAGCCGCAGGCCGCGCAGCGGTAGCGCTGCAACGGCTTGGCAGCCCGGCTCACGGCGGTGCGCAGGCTTTGCACCTCGTGGGTGTCCAGGGGGTTGCCTTCGCTGCTCGCCTGGCGCAGCAGTTCTTGTGCGGCCGACAGCGTGGGTTGTTCTTGCAGGTGGGCCAGCAAGCGGCTGCGCTGCGCCGCTGGTGCGGGGTCGAGTGTGGCGATGGCGGCCAGCAAGTCCATGGTCGGCGTGCGGCGGTAGAGCGTTTGCAGGCGCTCCAGCGCGGTGGTTTGTTCTCCGCACGCCAGGGCACTAGTGGCGTAGTCGCGTGTCACCAGGTTAAAAGAGGCTGGGTGGGCGGTCAGCAGCTCGCCCCAGAGCTTCATCGCTTGGGCGTGGTCGCCGCGGCTGTAAGCCCGGTGGCCGGCCAGCACCACGGGCCGCGGGGAGTTCGGTGCGGCTTCGCGGGCGTGGTGCAAGGCCTCGTCGGCTTCGGTGGGTTGTTGGCGTGCGTCGGCTTCAAGGGCGATCTCGCACCAGTAGTGCGCAATGCGAGACGCGAACGACGCGGTGCCGCTGTGTTCGAGCTTCTGTGCCACCTCAACGGCCGCGCGCCAGTCTCGCGAGCGTTCGTGCAAGGTGAGCAAGGCGAGGCGTGCTTCGGTGTCGAAGGCCGTGCCTTCCAGGGCCTTGTAGGCCTCTTCGGCGCGATCGAACAGGCCTGCTTTCATGAAGTCTTGGGCCAGGGCGTGCTGCGCACGGTCGCGCTCAGTGCGCGGCAGATCGGCGCGGCTCACCAGGTGCTGGTGCACACGCACGGCGCGTTCGTATTCGCCGCGGCGGCGGAAGAGGTTGCCCAGGGCGAAGTGCAGGTCCGAGGTGTCGGGGTCGTGCTGCACGGCTTCAATGAAAGCGTCGATGGCCTTGTCTTGTTGCTCGTTCAGCAGCAGGTTCAAGCCCTTGAAGTAGGCCTTGGGCGAGTCGTGTTGCTCGCGTTTCCATTGCCGCAGATCCAGACGCGAGCCGAGCCAGCCAAGCGCGAAGGCGATGGGCAGGCCGAGCAACAGCCACTGCAGGTCAAAGTTCATGTTGCAGCAGTTTGGAATCGGAGGGCAGGGGCGTGTTGTCGGTGCTGCGAGTGTCTATGGTGTCGCGCTCGGCGGCCGTGATTTGCTGCTTGCGAGCGGCGCGGCGATGCTGCCACCAACTGGGCACCATCGCGAGCACACCGAACACACAGCCAAAGGTGAACGCAGCGAGCACGATGAACACCATGGGCGCGCGCCATTCCTGGCCAAAGAACCACTTGATGCTGGCTTCGTGCTGGTTGTTCAGCGCAAAGGCGAGCAGGGTGAAGAAGAGGGCGGCTCGGACGAGCCAGATAAGAACTTTCATGGGGACTCCGCGCCTGATTCTAGGGTCAGCAGAACCCCAGGGCCGGGTGTCAAAGCGTCGCGTCTCAGGTGCCAGAGGCCGGCTCGACGGCCGATGCGCTTGCTTCTGCGAGAGTGGCCCGGGCATCCACTGCTTCACGCAGGGCCTTGCCAGGCTTGAAATGGGGAACAAGCTTCTCGGGAATCACCACCTGCTCACCGGAGCGGGGGTTGCGCCCCACACGCGGTGGGCGGCGGTTGATCGAGAAGCTGCCGAAGCCGCGGATCTCGATGCGGTGCCCGCGCGCGAGCGCGTCGGACATCGCATCAAGAATGGTCTTGACGGCGAACTCGGTGTCGCGATGCGTCAGCTGGCCGAATTGTTCGGCCAGTCGGGCAACGAGGTCGGATCGCGTCATGACCGTCTGCGCTTAGTTGCTGTCGCCTTTGTTGTCGAGCTTG
>JACMKW010000151.1 GCA_014379885.1 Rhizobacter sp. | reverse complement strand
TGCTCCACCACCACTACCACCGCTGCCGTGCGATCCGCTGCCGTAAGCGCTGCCCAGCGTGAG
Organism: Rhizobacter sp.; assembly: GCA_014379885.1. Next base: position 3,960 of record JACMKW010000151.1, on the reverse strand, counting down.
CACGCCAAAGCGGAATTCGTTGGCGTTGGGGGGCTGGCCGTCGAAGGCGATGTTGGTGAGGGGGTAGTTGGCAGAGGTGATGCTGGTGTTGGTGCCGTTGCCGGTGACGGCCGTTTCGGAGGTGTCGGCCACGCTCCAGGCCACGCCGATGGCAGCGAAGTAAGGCCCGAGCGGCGCGCTGGTGGGGCGCAGCATGGTGAAGACATCGCTCGCCTGGGTGGCCAGCGTCGCCGTGCCGTTCCCGTGCGGCGTGATGGTGGGGAGGATCGCGTTGCCGCCCGTCACGTCTCTCACCTGCAACCCTGGCGTGGCGGTGGGCAACGGGCTGTAAGTCTGGCTGCGTGTGAGGCCGGCGAGCTTCGCGTTGGGGTAGTTGACCATCGGGCCGCCGGTTGCATTGAGCGCTGTCACCGTGGCTTCGGGGGGCGTCACATAGCCGAAGGGCTGGCCGAAGTAGGTGAAGCTTCGCGGCTGGGTGCAGCTGCTGTTGAAGGTGCGGAAGGTGGGGGTGCCCGAGCCGAGGCGGGTGACGATGCCGAAGCGGTCGGGCACGAAGCGCCCCACGTTCAAGGTCGACGAGGTGATGTTGATCTCGGTGGCGGTGGACCCATCGGCAGCGTCAACCGAGGCGAAGGTCGAATCGACCAGCTGCAGGCTGAATGTTCCGGCCTCGGTGTAGCTGGCTGTGTTGGTGGCGATCACGCCGCTGCTGTTCGACAGGCTGTGCGTCAGTGTGCCGAGCGTCGCAGTACAGGCTGCGCCCGCGCTGCAGGGGCTGGTGACGGCCAACGGCGTGGCGGTGTAGTTGGTGGCACTGGCCGGCGAGACGGTGGCGCGCAGGTTGAAGGGGTACCCCGCCTTGTGCACGCGGCCGCCCGTGAGTGCGACGGTGTTCAGCACGCGGGTGGTGCCGGCGGTTTGCAGGTCGGTGTCGTTGGCGGTGAAGCTCGCAAAGCTGGCCGGGCGGATCGCGAAGTTGTCGCTGCTGCAACCCACCAGAGTGGGCGTGCCGGTGGCCGGGTAGCTGATGCGCACGCGCGCGTCGCGCCATGCATTCGCCACCGTCAGCGTGGTGTTCTTGCGGCCCTGGTCGCCGGCCACGAAAGTGAGCGTGCTCGAGGTGGTGCCGGTGGCCACCGTCCAGCTGCTTCGGCAGCCGGTGCTGGCGTTGAGCGGCCCGGTGTTGATGCTGCTGTTGAGCAGCTCCACCTTCACATTGCCGGCAAACGAAGTGGCCAGGCCGGTGCCGCCGGTGTTCATCGCCACTACCGCCACGGTGAATGGCACGCCGGCCACCTTGGTATGGATCACGCCGCTCAAGCTACCGGCCGTGGTGCCGGTCTCGAAGGCATTGAAGCGGCCCGCGATGCTGGGGCTGGGCGGGTTGGTGCACAGCCCGGGCATGGCCGCGCCACTGTTGTTGACAACGCAGCTGCTGCTGCAGGCACCAAAGCCACCGCAGCAGACGCCGCCGACGGTGGCGCCGTTGCCGAGGGTGATGGCCGCGGAAGTGGTGCTTTGCACGCATTGCGCCACCGTGGCCGAATTGCCCAGGCTCAGGGCGCCGCTGGTGCTGAGCGTGCCGCCGATGTTGGCTCGCCCGGCCGGGTTGGTCATCGAGGCGGCCGACACCGTGCCATTGATCTGCCCCAGGTTGCCCACGGTCAAGGTGCCCGTCACCACCACATTGAGATTGCTGGCCAGGCCGGTTGCATTGATGGTGGCGCGTGCGACGTTGAAGTTGCCGTTGACGGTGAGGGTGGCGGGCAGCGGTGCCGAGATCGTGATGGTGTCGGTGTTGCCCAGTGTGAGCGCACCGCAGGTGTAGGCGCCGCCGCTGCCGCTGCAGCCCGCGGGCAGCAGCCCGCCTGGGAAGACATAGTTGGTGGCGCCTGCCCAGCAGCTTGCACTGGCCAGAACCAGCCCCAGAACGAATCGAAGCAGTGTGTGGTTCATGGTTTGCTCACGATGGCTTGCAGTTGGCGCTCGGCGTAGTCGTGGGCGCCCAGGCTGCCGGTGCTGGCCGTGGCGGTGATCTGGTACACCATGATGTTGTTGACGCTGCCTTCGCTGAGGGGGCCAGTCTGCGCGCAGGCCACCTGGACCGCGAAGCCCGTGGTTGCCACCGCGCTGGGCAGGGCGGCAGAAGCAGAACAACTGTTGTTGATCATGGCCTGGTACGCGCCCCATTCGACGCCAGCGCGTGCGGCGTAGTAAGCGCGCGAGCCCAGCAGGTCGCGTACCGAGCTGATGCGCTGGGTGTTCGACAGCGACAGCATCCAGGCCCCCAGCAGGCTCAACACGACCATCACCAACACGGCCGCGACCAAGGCAAAGCCGCGTTGGGTCGAAATGCGCTTGATCGTGCGACCTCCATGCCGCGCGTTGCGATATGGGCTCTTGGCGCGTATCGGGGCGGTCATGGCGAGTTCTCCACAAACACCTGCTGGAGCAGCGTGACGCTTTCGGTGCTGCGGGTGAGTGTGAGCCGCAGTGTTACCACGGCCTTGCGGGCCGATGCCGCGCTGTTGTAGGTGAATAAGCAGGCCGTCACTGAGCCTGCCAGCAGCGCGTTGTTCCCGCCCGTCAACCCACTCAATGGGGCGCCACCGGCGTTCGCCGGTTGGGCCGCCTGAATCGAATAACCGGTGTAGCGGCGCAGGCTGCGCACACCGTTCACCGGCGCCGTGCACCCATAGGTAATGGGTTTGCCGATGATGTGAAAGCGGTTGCTGGGTGAGGCATACGGAAACTGCGCGGCGCCCACGGTGTAGCTGATGTTCGAGAACGTGCCGCCGGGGCCGGGGATCGCGCGGCGGCTGGTGCCGGCGTAGGCGTCGGCACCCGTAAGACCGAGGTTGTAGATCACCAGTTCGTCTTGGGCGGAGACGCTGACAGGCGGGCCAAGCACGTCGAAGCTATTGTCGCTGAGCAAGTTGAAATCGAGGTAGTCACCGGTGCCGGTGCTGCTGGGCAACGCACGGTAGCGCCCGGCCGAGCGAACCGGCAGCAGTTCCAGGTAGTTGCCAGACGGGCTCACGCGCACGCTGTTGGGCAAGGCAGTCTGCAGATCGCGAGCGATGCGGCGCAGCGCACCATCGGCCTCGTCGGTCAATTCGCCGCGGCGTGCTTGATCCACATAGGCGTTAACGGGTGCTCGGATGAACATGGCCAGCATCGCGCCGACGATGCCCGTCAGCATGATCACGATCACGGCTTCGATCAGCGTGAAGCCGCGTTGGTATGAGGCAAGGCGAGGTGTCATGGCCTCACCCGGTGGTGTTGGGTGCGTAGCGGAAGCGGTAGCCCGTGAGGGTGACGCTTTGGCCTTTGCCGGTCACGGTGACAACAATGCGCAGCACGGCGTCGGCAGGCAACCCGAAGCCAGGGGCCGGTGGCGGTGGCATGCGGCTGACGCTCACACTGGCCGAGTACGCGCCCAAGCCCGCGACGGCAGCGGGTGCGCCTACGTTGTCGAGCGCGTAGATGCCGGCGTTCATGGTGTAGCCGTTGTAGTCACCCACGTTGTCGAGCGGGTCGATATCGTTGAAGCGGCCTTCCGTGCTGGGTTGTGGCCCGAGCGCCGAACCTCCCATGTCCTGCGACCCACTGGCCCCGCCCGTGCACGCGGCCGTGCTGCTGGGCGGCGTGGTGGCTTCGTTGGCGGGGTCTTGCGGATCGCAATAAGTGAAGGGCTGGGCCAGTACCTCGTTGAGCATGGACTCGGCGATGGACAGTGCCTGTTTCTGCGCCAGCGGATCCACGCTCGTGCGAATGACGTTGTCGAAGATCATCATCAGGCCGCTCACACCCACGCTGATCACCATGATGGCGATCACCAGCTCAATGAGGCTGAGCCCTCGCTGGCGCGAGACTTCAGCGCACCGTGCCGGTTTCGGGTTCGATGGTGATGGGTGTGGCATTGCCAGTCACCGAGATGCTGAGCGCCGAGATCATCGG
>JACMKW010000150.1 GCA_014379885.1 Rhizobacter sp. | reverse complement strand
GTCTACGGCGACGGCCAGCAGGTGCGCGACTGGCTCTACGTCAAGGACCACTGCGCCGCCATCCGCGAAGTGCTGGCCCGCGGGCGGCTGGGCGAGACCTACAACGTCGGCGGCTGGAACGAAAAGCCCAACCTCGACATCGTGCACACCGTCTGCGCCCTGCTCGACGAGATGCGGCCCGACCCCGCTGGCCCCTACGCCCGGCTCGTCACCTACGTCACCGACCGCCCCGGCCACGACCGCCGCTACGCCATCGACGCCCGCAAGCTGGAGCGCGAGCTCGGCTGGAAGCCGGCCGAAACCTTCGAGACCGGCATCCGCAAGACCGTGCGCTGGTACCTGGACAACACCGACTGGGTGGCCCGTGTGCAAAGCGGCGCCTACCGCGAGTGGGTGGATCGCAACTACGCAGATCGCTCAACACGATGACATCCCGATGAAAATTCTTCTGCTGGGCAAGAACGGCCAGGTTGGCTGGGAGCTGCAGCGCGCCCTTGCGCCCCTGGGCGAGCTGATCGCGCTCGACTTCGACAGCACCGGCCCACTCACCGCCGACTTCTCCAAGCCCGAGTCGCTCGCCGCCACCGTGCGAGCCGTAGCGCCAAACATCATCGTCAACGCGGCAGCACACACGGCCGTCGACAAGGCCGAGAGCGAACCCGCGCTGGCCCGCGCCATCAACGCCTCGGCCGTCGGCGTGCTGGCCCGCGAAGCCGCCGCGCTCGGCGCATGGGTTGCCCACTACAGCACCGACTATGTGTTCGATGGCAGCGGCACTTCGCCCTGGCTCGAAGATTCACCCACCGGCCCGTTGAGCGTCTACGGCCAGACCAAACTCGAAGGTGAAGAGGCCATTCGTGCGAGCGGCGTGCACCACCTGATTCTCCGCACCAGCTGGGTGTACGCGGCGCGCGGCGGCAACTTCGCCAAGACCGTGCTGCGCCTGGCCAAAGAGCGCGACAAACTAACCGTGATCAACGACCAGATCGGTGCACCCACCGGCGCCGACTTGCTGGCCGACATCACCGCGCACGCCTTGCGCGCCGCGCTTCAGCAACCCCTGCTGGGCGGCACCTACCACGCGGTGGCGTTGGGCGAGACCAGCTGGCACGGCTACGCCAAGCACGTGATCGAGTTCGCGCGCCAGGCCGGGCAACCGATCAAGGTGCGGGCAGACGCCATCGAGCCCGTGCCCACCAGCGCCTTCCCCACGCCGGCCAAGCGCCCAGGCAACTCGCGCATGAGCACGCAAAAGCTTCAACGGGCATTCGGCTTCACGCTGCCCGCGTGGCAAACCGGTGTCGAGCGCATGCTCACCGAAACCCTGACTTGATTTCACCCGATCGGCAACCCATGAGCACAGCACCCACCCGCAAGGGCATCATCCTCGCCGGCGGCTCCGGCACCCGGCTGTATCCAATCACCCAGGCGATCAGCAAGCAGCTGCTGCCGGTGTACGACAAGCCGATGGTCTATTACCCGCTGGCCACGCTGATGCTCGCCGGCATCCGCGACATCCTGCTCATCAGCACGCCGCAAGACACGCCGCGCTTCGAAGCACTGCTGGGCGACGGCGCCAAGTGGGGCGTCAACATCAGCTACTGCGTGCAGCCCAGCCCTGATGGGTTGGCGCAAGCGTTCATCCTCGGCAAGAAGTTCGTCAATGGCCAACCC
>JACMKW010000149.1 GCA_014379885.1 Rhizobacter sp. | reverse complement strand
GTACTTGTAGGCCATGGCCACCAGCGTGGGCATCTTGGCGATCAGGCGGATGGCCGAGATCTCGCGGTGCTCGGGGTTATTGATGTCGGTGCTGTCGTGATAGAAGGCCGACAAACCGCCCACCAGGCCCGTCATGATGGCCATGGGGTGCGCATCGCGGCGGAAACCGCGCAGGAAGAACTGCATCTGCTCGTTGACCATCGTGTGATGGGTCACCGTCTGCACGAAGTCGCTCTTCTGCGTCGGGTTGGGAAGCTCGCCCTTCAGCAGCAGGTAGCAGGTTTCGAGAAAGTCGCAGTTGGTCGCGAGCTGCTCGATGGGGTAGCCGCGGTACAGCAGCTCGCCCTTGTCGCCGTCGATGTAGGTGATGGTCGACTGGCAGGCGGCCGTGGACAAGAAGCCCGGGTCGTAGGTGAACTTGCCGGTCTGGGCGTAAAGCTTGCGGATATCGATCACGTCCGGGCCGACGCTGCCCTTGTAGACCGGCAGGTCCATCGCGGGGCTGCCGTCCGAGAACGACAGGGTGGCTTTCACGTCAGAGGGGGTCATGGGCATTCCTTAGGAAAAATCGAGAAAGACACACAAGGCTCAGTGCGGGACGCGCATCAATCTGAGCACTTCAATCACATCGTCGCGAACCAGTTCAGCTTCAGGTTCCTTGCGAGACAAGAGCAAATCCAGCAGATCGTTGTCCGACAAGTCCATCAACACCTGCAAGCCTTGGGCCTGCCCTTCGGTGAGCGTGGCCTCGTGGCGCGCAAAAAAACGCTCGATGAACAAATCGTTCTCCAGCAAGCCGCGGCGGCAACGCCACTTGAGCTTGCTGAGTGCACGAGCGTCGATCAGGGTGTGCATGGCATTCAGGCGGGGTTCAGACGGCGCGGCGAACCATCAATTCCTTGATCTTGCCGATGGCCTTGGTCGGGTTCAGACCCTTCGGGCAGACATCAACGCAATTCATGATGGTGTGGCAGCGGAACAGGCGATACGGGTCTTCCAAGTTGTCCAGGCGGCCGGCGGTGTCTTGGTCTCGGCTGTCGGCAATGAAGCGGTAGGCCTGCAGCAGGCCGGCCGGGCCGACGAACTTGTCGGGGTTCCACCAGAAGCTCGGGCAGCTGGTGGTGCAGCTCGCGCACAAGATGCACTCGTACAGGCCGTTCAGTTCGTCACGCTCTTCGGGCGATTGCAGCCGCTCTTTCTCGGGCGGAACGTTATCGTTCACCAGGTAAGGCTTTATCGAGTTGTACTGCGTGAAGAACTGCGTCATGTCGACGATCAGGTCACGCACCACCGGCAGGCCGGGCAGTGGCTTCAACACCACCACGCCGGGCAGCGTGCGCATGTTAGTCAGGCAGGCCAGGCCGTTCTTGCCGTTGATGTTCATCGCATCCGAGCCGCACACACCTTCGCGGCAAGAGCGGCGAAAACTCAAGGTCGGGTCGACGGCCTTCAACTTCATCAGCACATCGAGCAGCATGCGTTCGCTGCCGTCGAGCTCGACTTCGATCGTCTGCATGCGCGGCTTGGCATCGGTGTCGGGGTCGTAGCGATAAATCTGAAAAACACGCTTTGTCATGGAAGACTTTCTCTGTCTTTAGAACGTACGAACCTTGGGCGGAATCGACTCAACCGTCAGCGGCTTCAGATTGACCGGCTTGTAGTCGAGCCGGTTGCCCTCGCTGTACCAGAGCGTGTGCTTCATCCACACCTCGTCGTTGCGGCCGTTGGGATGTTCCGGCGTGTCGGCGTAGTCGTCCACGGTGTGGGCACCGCGGCTTTCGTGTCGCGCCGCCGCCGAAATCATGGTGGCCATCGCCGCCTCGATCAGGTTGTCGACTTCCAGCGCCTCAATGCGAGCAGTGTTGAACACCTTGGACTTGTCGGCCAGGTAGATGCCCTTCACACGCTCGGCCAGCGCTTTGATCTCCACCACGCCAGCGTCCATCATGGCCTGGGTGCGGAACACACTGGCATGCTGCTGCATCGACTTGCGGATGTCGTTGGCCACATCTTGCGAATATTCGCCGCCGGTGCTGTTGTCGAGGCGCGCCAGACGCTTCAGCGTCAGCTCAGCGGCATCAGCGGGCAGCGGCTTGTAGGCTTGTTGCTTCAGGCCACTCGCCACGATGTGGTCGCCGGCCGCCTTGCCGAACACCAGCAGGTCGAGCAGCGAGTTGGTGCCTAGGCGATTGGCGCCATGCACGCTCACGCACGAACATTCGCCCACGGCGTACAGGCCGTTCACGACGGCGTTGGGGTTGCCGTCTTTCGGCGCCACCACCTGCCCGTGGATGTTGGTCGGCACGCCACCCATCTGGTAATGGATGGTCGGCACCACGGGGATCGGCTCCTTGGTGATGTCGACGTTGGCAAAGTTGTGGCCGATCTCGAACACGCTGGGCAGGCGCTTCATGATGGTCTCTGCGCCCAGGTGGGTCATGTCGAGCACGATGTAGTCCTTGTTGGGACCACAGCCGCGCCCTTCCTTGATCTCTTGGTCCATGCAGCGCGAGACAAAATCTCGCGGCGCCAGGTCTTTCAGCGTGGGCGCATAACGCTCCATGAAGCGCTCGCCATCGCTGTTGCGCAGAATCGCGCCTTCGCCGCGGCAACCTTCGGTCAGCAGCACGCCTGCGCCCGCCACGCCGGTCGGATGGAACTGCCAGAACTCCATGTCTTCGAGCGGGATGCCGGCACGCGCCGCCATGCCCAGGCCGTCACCGGTGTTGATGAAGGCATTGGTGCTTGCCTCGAAGATGCGCCCGGCTCCGCCAGTGGCCAGCAACACCGTCTTGGCTTCAAAAATATGCAGCTCGCCGGTTTCCATTTCAATTGCTGTCACGCCCACCACGTCGCCGTCGGCATTGCGGATCAGGTCTTGCGCCATCCACTCCACGAAGAATTGCGTGCGGGCCTTCACGTTTTGCTGGTACAGCGTGTGCAGCATCGCGTGGCCGGTGCGGTCGGCCGCAGCGCAGGCGCGTTGCACGGGCTTTTCGCCATAGTTGGCGGTGTGGCCGCCGAACGGGCGCTGGTAGATGGTGCCATCGGGGTTGCGGTCGAACGGCATGCCGAAGTGTTCGAGCTCGTACACGACCTTGGGCGCTTCGCGACACATGAACTCGATGGCGTCTTGGTCACCCAACCAGTCGGAGCCCTTCACGGTGTCAAAGAAGTGGTAGTGCCAGTTGTCTTCAGACATGTTGCCCAGCGAAGCGCCGATGCCACCTTGCGCCGCCACGGTGTGCGAGCGTGTCGGAAACACCTTGGACAGCACGGCCACGTTCAGGCCGGCTTGCGCCAGTTGCAGCGAGGCGCGCATGCCGGAGCCACCAGCCCCGACGATCACGACGTCGAATTTTCTCTTCGAGAGGGTTGCAGTCACGTTCACAGTCTCCACAGCACTTGGATGGCCCAGCCCGCACAGCCCACCAGCCAGACGATGGTGGCCACCTGCAGCACCAGCTTGACGGAAACCGGCTTCACGTAGTCCATCAGCACATCACGGATGCCGACCCACACGTGGTACAGCAGCGCAACGATGGTCACGAGGGTCAGCAGACGCATCCATTGCGGGTTGAAGATGCCGGCCCATTTGTCGTAGCCCATCTTGCCCGGAAGCAAGACCTGCACGATCAGGATCACGGTGAAGAGCGCCATCAGCACAGCGGTCACCCGTTGGGCGAGCCAGTCGCGCAGGCCGTAATGCGCGCCGACCACCAGGCGCTTGGAACCGTAGTTCGGTGTCGTCATTTGTCAGACCTTCAGAAGAACAGCTTGAAGCCGAGCGCCAGTGTCAGCACGATGCTCAAGCCCAGCGTGACGAGCGCGGAAGTGCGGCCGAACTCCTTGGACACCGCGTGCGTGGCATCCATCCAGAGGTGGCGCAGCCCGGCAAAGAAGTGGTGCAGATAAGCCCAGATCAGGCCGAGTACCACCAGCTTGATGAACCATGCCGGCAGGAACCAGAAGCCGCCCACGAAGACGTTGGTGAACTGGCCGTAGGTGATCTCCGAGCTGAGGCTGGTGTCGAACATCCAGATGACGAACGGCAGCAAAACGAACATCACGATGCCACTCACGCGATGGAGGATGGACACCACCGCGGCCGGAGGCAGCTTGTACTGCGTTGCCTCGATCAAGCGCATGTTCGAACCCGGTCTTTGTTTTGATGTGACTGCCATATCCAACCTTGTTGAAACCAGACGAAACTTTCGGAGTTTATTGCAATGCAGCAGGGTTTCGCTGGAGAGGCCTGCATTTGTACAGGCGCCACGCGCCTCGCGCCAATTAGCTCAACTCATTGCGGTAATAGTGAGCCTGGGTGTTGTAAAGGCCGCGGCGTAGCTCCACCGGCTTGTCGCCATAGGTGCGCGACAAGCGCTCCACGCTGAGCAAGGGTGCGCCGACGTCGAGTTCCAGCAACTCTGCCCCCGCGGCATCGGCGGCCACAGCACGAAGCTGCTCCTCTGCGCGGATCATGCGCACGCCGAACTCGGTTTCGAACAGGCCATACATCGGCCCCTGGTATTCGCTCAGGCGCTCAGCTGTCAGCCCTTTGAACAGCAGGCCATGCAGCCAGATGTCGTCGAGCACCACCGGCTTGTTGCGAAAGTAAAGCAGCCGGCGCACCTGCACAGCAGCATCACCGGCCTTGAGTTCCAGGGAGCGCGCGATATCAGCCGGGGCGCGCATACGCCTGCAATCGATGAAGCGACGCTGCAAGCCGCCTACCTCACCCACGTCAGGCGTGAGGCGCAAGAACCGGTACTGAATCTTTTCTTCGGCGTGCGTCGCCACGAACGTGCCCTTGCCCTGGCGGCGCACCACCAGGTTCTCGTCAGCCAGCGCGTCGATGGCCTTGCGCACCGTGCCCTGGCTCACCTTGTAGCGGGCGGCGAGGTCGACTTCGCTCGGGATCGATTCGCCCGGCTTCCACTCGCCACTTTGCAGGCTGCGGGTGATCAGCACCTTGATCTGCTGATAAAGCGGGCTGAAGGCCGGGCCGTCACCCCCACCTTCCGCCGGGCGGGATGCTGCAGGGGAAGGGGTTGACGCGGCCATGGCGAGATTGCAGCACAGCGCCTGCGCCGCGTCCATGACACCGCTGAAAGATGTCTTATATAAGACATAAGAGTGTTGACAGTCCCAGGGTTCCCACCTAGACTCCCCTACACTTCCCGGCTGGCACAGAAAGCGCGCACCCGGCGCCCTGTTTTCGTTTCTCCTGACCCCCCTGCGGAGCCTCCTCATGAGCAAGAAACCCGTTCGCGTTGCCGTTACTGGCGCTGCTGGCCAGATCGGCTATGCCCTGCTGTTCCGTATCGCCTCTGGCGAAATGCTGGGCAAAGACCAGCCGGTCATCCTGCAACTGCTGGAGATCCCCGACGAGAAGGCCCAAAAGGCGCTCAAGGGCGTGATGATGGAGATCGACGACTGCGCCTTCCCGCTGCTGGCCGGCATGGAAGCGCACAGCTCGCCCGAAACCGCCTTCGAGGACACCGACTACGCGCTGC
>JACMKW010000021.1 GCA_014379885.1 Rhizobacter sp. | reverse complement strand
TGGCACCGAGGATGGTGGTGATGCCACCGGTCTTCACATCGAAATCAAGGCCGTGCAGCACTTTCGTCTGCCCGTACTGCGCATGCAGGCCGCGCACTTTCAAAAGGACGTCGCTCATGCTTCTGTCCCCAGGTAAGCCTTGATCACTTCCGGGTTGCTCTGCACTTCGGCCGGCGTGCCATCGGCGATCTTGCGGCCGAAGTTGAGTGACACCACTTGGTCGGAGACGCGCATCACGAGGTTCATGTGGTGCTCCACCAGCAGAATCGTCAGCTTCAATTCTTCGCGGATATGGCGCAGCAAGTCCATCAGCGACGCCACTTCTTCGTGGTTCAAGCCACCTGCCGGTTCGTCGAGCAACAAGAGCTTGGGCTGGGTGATCAGCGCACGCGCCAGCTCCACCCGCTTTTGCGTGCCGAAAGGCAGGTCGGCAACAGCCACTTCGGCCACGGCCCCGAGGTCGAGCAAGGCGATGACCCGCGCCACGTGCTCTTGAAGACGCTGCTCTTCACGCTGAACGCTTGGCAGGCGGAAGGCATTGGCCAGGTAGCCGGTGCTGGTCCGACTGTGGCCGCCGAGCATCACGTTCTGGCGCACGCTCATGGTGCGAAACAAGGCCAGGTTCTGGAAGGTGCGGCCAATGCCCAAGGAGGCAATGCCATGCGGCGGTGTGGCAGTGAGCGGCTTGCCTTCGAAGTTGATCTGGCCTTCGCTGAAGTTATAGAGCCGCGAGAGGCAATTGAAGAGCGTGGTCTTGCCAGCGCCGTTGGGCCCGATCAGACCGACGATCTTGCCGCTGGTGACCGAAAACGAGACCTTGTCCAAGGCCGTGATGCCGCCAAAACGGACGGTCACATCGGTGACGTCCAAAAGCGGCGGTGAAGTGCGCGCGTCGATTCGATCTCTCCCTGTTCGGCCATGCCTGGCGATACTGCATGGTGGAACTTGCATCCACCTCTGACTTGCCATTATCGGCAAGCCGTGCGCAATGTAGTGGAGTGCTGCGCATTTGAAAGAGGTCTAACCCTATTCACGCCCTGAGTGGGGGGAGGTCTATTTCTGCACAGCGGAAGAGGCCCTATCAAGCAACAGCCGTCCGCCGGGCCGCCCCAAGGACCCGGCTGGCGCCCCTTGGGGGCAGGAGCGCAGCGACTGGGGGGCCGTCATCAATGGGCTTGATCCCAATTTGGCCCGACCCCCACTTCCGCGAGCAAAGGCACCTTCAGATTGGCCACGCTGGCCATGAGGCGCGGGATTTCGCTGCGTGCCCAATCGAGTTCGGCCGTGGGCACTTCAAACACCAGTTCGTCGTGCACCTGCATGACCATCAAGGTGTCACGTTTTTGCGCATCAAGCGCGGCCTGCACCGCGATCATCGCGAGCTTGATGAGGTCGGCCGCAGTGCCCTGCATCGGCGCATTGATGGCTTGGCGCTCGGCGCCGGCTTTGCGCGGGCCATTGCCTCCATTGATTTCAGGCAGGTAGATGCGACGGCCGAACAGGGTTTCGACGTAGCCTTTTTCCTTGGCCGAGACCTTGGTGTCGTCCATGTACTGCTTCACGCCGGGATAGCGCGCAAAGTAGCGCTCGATGTACTGCGACGCTGCGCTGCGCTCGATGCCGAGGCTGGCCGCAAGGCCGAAGGCCCCCATGCCGTAGATGAGGCCGAAGTTGATGGTCTTGGCGTAGCGGCGTTGCTCACTGGTGACCGCCGCGGGCTCGACGCCGAACACCTCGGCCGCGGTGGCGCGGTGCACGTCCATGCCTTCGGCAAAGGCCTTCAGCAGGTTCGCGTCGCTGCTGATGTCGGCCATGATGCGCAGCTCGATCTGCGAGTAGTCGGCGCTCAGGATCACGCTGCCCGGCGGCGCGATGAAGGCCTCGCGCACACGCCGGCCTTCTGCCGTGCGAATCGGAATGTTCTGCAGGTTGGGGTCGTTGCTGGAGAGCCGCCCCGTCACGGCCACCGCCTGCGCATAGTTGGTGTGCACGCGCCCGGTGTCGGGGTTGACCATCAACGGCAGCTTGTCGGTGTAGGTTCCTTTCAGCTTCGACAGCGAGCGGTGCTCCAGCAGCTTGGCCGGCAACGGGTAGTCCTCGGCCAGCTTGTCGAGCACCTCTTCGTCAGTGCTCGGGGCGCCGCTCGCCGTCTTCTTGATGATCGGCAGGCCCAGCTTGGTGAACAAGATCTCGCCGATCTGTTTGGGCGAGCCCATGTTGAAGGGCTGACCCGCAAGCTCATGCGCTTCGCGCTCCAGCGCCATCATGCGTTCGCCGAGCTGCTGGCTTTGCTGCGCCAGCAGCGCGGAATCGATGAGCACGCCGTTGCGTTCGATGCGCTGCAGAATCGCCGCCACCGGCATCTCGATGCGTTCGTACACAAAGCGCAGGCCGGCTTCACCCTCGACCTCGGGCCACAACTTCTGGTGCACCTGCAGCGTCATCTCGCTGTCTTCGCACGAGTACTCGGAGGCGCGCTCGATCTCGACCTGCGCGAACGGAATCTGGTGCGCGCCCTTGCCGCACACGTCTTCGTAGCTGAGACCCGCACGGCCGAGGTGGCGCTGCGCGAGGCTGTCCAGGCTGTGCGGCTTGTGGGCTTCGAGCACATAGCTTTGCAACAGCGTGTCGTGCACGTAGCCGCGAACGGTGATGCCGGCGTTGGCCAGCACGTGGCTGTCGTACTTGATGTTCTGGCCGAGCTTGGGCGCGTCGGCGTTTTCGAGCCAAGGCTTCAGGCGGGCGAGCACCATCTCCACCGGCAGTTGATCGGGCGCACCGGCATAGCTGTGGCGCATGGGGATGTAGGCCGCTTCGCCGGGGCTCACGCTGAGCGAAAAGCCCACGATCTGCGCCACCATGCCGTCGAGCGAATCGGTCTCGGTGTCCAGCGCCACCAGCGGCGCCGACTCCGCCTTGGCTGCCCACAGCTCCAGGTCTTCGGGCGTGAGCACCGTCTCGTAGCTGCGGCTCATCGTTTGCGTGATCACTGGCGAGGGGTTGGCGAACATGTCGCTTTGCGGTGCGTTGCTCGGTGCAGCTGCGGCGGCGGGCGCCACAGCGCCGCCCATCGACTCTTCCAGCTCACGCTTCATGCTCTTGAAGCCGAAACGGTTGTAGAAGCCGAGCAGCGCTTCCTTGTCTACCGGCCGGAGCGTCAATGCATCGAACGAAGGCCAGCCGGCCACGTGTTCGGCGAGCTCGCAGTCGGTCTTCACTGTCACCAGCTTGCGGCCGGTGGGCAACCACTCCAGCGCCTTGCGCAGGTTCTCGCCAGCCACGCCCTTGATCTGGTTGGCGGCGTCCATCACGCCTTGCAAAGAGCCGTACTCGGCAATCCACTTCGCGGCCGTCTTCGGGCCCACCTTCTCAACGCCGGGCACGTTGTCAACCGCGTCCCCCATCAGAGCGAGATAGTCGACGATGCGGGCTGGCGGCACGCCGAACTTCTCCATCACGCCATTCACGTCGAGCTTCTCGCTGCTCATGGTGTTGATCAGCGAGACGTGTTCGTTGACGAGTTGCGCGAGGTCTTTGTCGCCGGTGGAGATGACCACCTTCTGGCCGGCCTTGGCAGCCAGCTCCGACAAGGTACCGATCACATCGTCGGCTTCCACGCCGGGCACCGTGAGCACCGGCCAGCCGAGCAGCCTCACCACTTCGTGGATGGGCTCGATCTGCTGCACCAGCGGCTCGGGCATGGGCGAGCGTTGAGCCTTGTACTCGGGGTACCAGTCGTCGCGGAAAGTCTTGCCCTTGGCGTCGAACACACACACGGCATGCGTTGGCTTCACGTCCTGAATCGCCTTCTTCATCATGGCAACCACACCATGAATGGCGCCCGTGGGCACACCGCCAGGCCCGGTCAAATTGGGCAGCGCGTGGTACGCGCGGTAGAGGTAGCTGGAGCCGTCAACCAGCAGCAGCGGGCCGTCGCCAAAAAGAGTCTGGGTGTTCATGGGCGCGATTGTCAGCCAAGCGCCTGGCCCCATCACCCATGCGGGTGTGGCGGCACGCGCAGTCCCCCGTGAGCGGGCTTGGCGATGCTTGGGCGGCCCCGTAGCCTGCGGGCTTCTTGTCCATTGCCTATTGCCCGTTGCCTATTGCCATGTCTTCAACACCCCTGCCCCGCCGCGCCCTGCTCATCGCCTTGGCCCTGCTGCCTCTGGCCCCGCGCCTTGCCCACGCCGCTGCAAGGCCACTGATGCTCGCCAATGTGTACCGCCCCTCGCTGCCGCTCGCCGACTACTGGGTGAGCGAAAAATACGACGGTGTGCGCGCCTACTGGGACGGCCAGCAGCTCTGGACGCGTCACGGCCACCTCATCCACGCGCCAACGTGGTTCACCGCCGGCTGGCCTGCGAAGCCGCTCGACGGCGAGCTGTGGGCCGGGCGAGACCGGTTCACCACGGCGTCGTCGGCCGCAGCCAAAGACACACCCGACGATGCCGCATGGCAGCAAATGCGCTACATGGTGTTCGACCTGCCGGCTCACCCCGGCACGTTTGACGAACGCTTGCCAGCACTGGTACGCGAGGTGGCGGGCCGAGAAATCACCTGGTTGCAAACCGTGGCGCAACGCAAGTTGCCTGACGACACTGCCTTGCAAGCCTTGCTGCGAGAGACGGTGCGCAATGGCGGCGAAGGCCTTGTGCTGCACCGAGGTGCATCGTTCTACCGCGGCGAGCGCAGTGACGATCTGCTCAAGCTCAAGGAGCAACTCGACGCCGAAGCCACCGTGATCGGCCACGTGCCGGGCAAAGGCAAGTACGCAGGCCTGCTGGGCGCGCTGTGGGTGCAAACGCCGGAGGGTGTGAAGTTCAGGCTGGGCAGCGGCCTGCGCGACGCCGACCGCGCAACCGCACCCGCCATCGGCAGCCAGGTGACCTACCGCTACCTCGGCCAGCACCCGAGCGGCGCGCCGCGGTTTGCGAGCTTTGTGCGGGTGCGGGTGGATTGAGAAGCGATGGAGATTCACTCAGCACACTGCATCGCATTTGCACTACACTTTACAAATGAAATCAGCCACTCTCCCTTCCGTGCGCATCGAGGCTTCGCTGCGCGAGGAGATCGAGCGAGCGCTCGACGAAGGCGAAAGCCTGTCGACATTTGTCGAGACCTCTGTGCGCGAAAGCCTTCAACGTCGCCGGGATCAATCCGAGTTCATCAAACGTGGCCTCTCGTCACTCAAGGCAGCGCAGAAAAGTGGCAAGTACATCAGCGCCGAAACCACGATGGGCAAGCTCGAAGAGCGTCTGGCCAAAGCCAAATCTGCCCGAGCCCACAAAGCCGCTTCGGCGGGATGACCTATTCGGGCTTGCTGACCCAAGAAGCGCTGAGTGACCTTGAGCGCTTGTTCGAATTCGTACTGGAGCGTGAGTTGGCGCGAGACGATGGCGATCCGGCGCTCGCTGAAGAAGCCTTATCAGCGATCCGGGCTGGCATGAAGGTTCTTGAGCGCTTTCCCTTCACCTGTCGCAAAGCGGCAGGTACGCCCTTTCTGCGTGAGCTGGTCATCCATTTCGGCAACACAGGCTACGTGGCGCTTTTCGAAGTGGTTGATCAGAAGACCGTCATCGTGGGCGCCGTGCGCCATCAGCGCGAAGACGACTACCACTGACCTCA
>JACMKW010000148.1 GCA_014379885.1 Rhizobacter sp. | reverse complement strand
GGAGCGGCGCCGCCGCGAGATCGAGCCCACGCTGTCGATGCTGCGCAATGCGCTGCTCGAGGAGCCGTCGACACCCGAAGACCGCATCGCGCTCGATCGCATGCGCGGCATGCACGACCTGATCGAGCTCACCACCACCTGGTTCGACGACGTGCAGCGCATGGACCAGAAAACCCTGTCTCAGCTGATGAAGATGGGCTCCAAGGTACAGCGATTGCTGGAGTTCACCGGCAAGCTGAAAGTCGTCAAGAGCAGCAAGGAGTAAATGATGGACGCATTGATCCTCGCCCGCATGCAGTTCGCGGCCAACATCACCTTCCACATCCTGTTCCCCACCATCAGCATTTCGCTGGGCTGGGTGCTGCTGTTCTTTCGCTCGCGCTGGCTGGCCACGAACGACAAACACTGGCTCACCGCCTACCGCTTCTGGACCAAGGTATTCGCACTGACCTTCGCGCTCGGCGTGGTGAGCGGCATCACCATGAGCTTCCAGTTCGGCACCAACTGGCCGGGCTTCATGGAGAAGGCGGGCAACATCGCGGGCCCGCTGCTGGGCTACGAGGTGCTCACCGCTTTCTTCCTGGAAGCGAGCTTCCTCGGCATCATGCTGTTCGGCCACGGCCGGGTGAGCGAGCGGGTGCACTTGAGCGCCACCTTTCTGGTGGCCTTCGGCACCACCTTGAGCGCGTTCTGGATTCTCAGCCTGAACTCGTGGATGCACACGCCCGCGGGCTACGAGCTCGTCAACGGCGAGTTCTTCGTCAAGAGCTGGCTGGACGTGGTGTTCAACCCCTCGTTGCCCTACCGGCTCACGCACAAGTTGCTGGCCTCGGGGCTGACGGTGGCGTTCTTGCTAGCGGGCATCAGCGCCTGGCAGTTGTTGCGTGGCAAGGCCAACAGCTCCACCGCGCCGGTGTTGCGCACCGGGCTCACGCTGGCGGCAGTGCTGATTCCGCTGCAGATCTTGGCGGGCGACATGCACGGGCTGAACACACTCAAGCACCAGCCGCAAAAGATCGCCGCGATGGAGGCGGTGTGGGACACCGAAAAAGGCGCGCCCCTGCTGCTCTTCGCCTGGCCTGACGAGAAGACACGCAGCAACCGTTTTGCCATCGGCATCCCCCAGGGCGCGAGCCTCATCCTCACCCACAAGGCCGACGGCGAAATCAAGGGCCTGAACGATTTCAAGGGCGCCCACCCACCGGTGGCACCGCTTTTCTTCGGCTTTCGCATCATGGTCGGCATGGGCATGCTGATGCTGCTGGTGAGTTGGATCGGTTGGTGGGCCTACAAGCGCCGAGGCTGGGTGGCAGAGCACCTGCCACGCCCGCTGCTGTGGGTGCTGACGGCGATGACCTTCTCGGGCTGGGTGGCCACCGTGGCCGGCTGGTACGTGACCGAGATCGGCCGCCAACCCTTCATCGTCTATGGCCTGTTGCGCACGGCCGATGTGGCCTCCACGGTGCCTTCTTCGATGATCGCGCTCACCCTCACGCTGTACGTCACGCTCTATCTGGCGCTGATCGTTGCCTACATCGCCGTGCTGAAGTACATGGCCGAGAAACCCGAAGCCGCACTGCATCACGAGCCCGAGATGCTACCGATCACACCCGTCGGGAGCCCGACATGAGCTTCGACCACGCACTGCCCATCATCTTCATGGCGCTGATGGGCGTCTCCATGCTCACCTACGTGGTGCTCGACGGCTACGACCTCGGTGTGGGCATGCTGCTGCCACGCGCCACTAACTTGCAGAAAGACCGCATGGTCGCCTCCATCGGCCCGTTCTGGGACGCCAACGAAACCTGGCTCGTGCTGGGCGCCGGCATCCTGCTGATTGCTTTCCCCAAGGCGCACGGCGTGGTGCTGGGTGCGCTGTACCTGCCGGTGGCCGTGATGTTGATCGGCCTCACGCTGCGTGGTGTGGCGTTCGACTTCCGCGTGAAAGCCCGCGACCACCACAAGCCGCTGTGGAACCGCGCCTTCTTCGCCGGCTCGGGCCTGGCCGCCATGGCGCAGGGCTGGATGCTCGGCCACTACATCACCGGCCTCAACTCCGGCTGGCAATACCAGCTCTTTGCCGCCACCATCGCCCTCGCCTTGCCTGCTGCTTACGTGCTGCTGGGCGCCGGCTGGTTGATCATGAAGACCGATGGCGAGTTGCAGGTGCACGCTGTGAAGTGGGCCAAGATCGCTTGGCTGCCGGTGGTGGTGGGCCTCGGCCTCATCTCCATCGCCACGCCCTGGGTCAGTGCCACGGTGCGCGAGCGCTGGTTCAGCATGCCGGCCTTCATCGCGCTGCTGCCGATCCCATTGATGTCGATCGCAGCGCTGGTGGTGCTGCGCATGTCATTGAACTGGAAGCGTGTGCTCGGCCCGCAATGCTGGCTGCCCTTTGTGTTGACGGTGAGCGTGTTCCTGCTCGGCTTCTTCGGCCTGGCCTACAGCCTCTACCCGTTCGTGGTGATGGACAAGCTCACGTTGTGGCAAGCAGCGAGTGCGCCCGGTTCGCTGAAGGTGATTCTTTTCGGCACGGCGATCACGGTGCCGGCGATCGCGGGCTACACGGTGTTTTCTTATCGGGTGTTCTGGGGCAAGGCTGGCGAGTTGCGGTACGCCTGAAGAAAAACCAGCAGCCTCTCGCGTGATCGCCGCCAGGCGTCAGCGTTGCCACCCACGTGCACGCCATGCCCCGGCTTGACGCCGTTGGGCACGTCTTGGCGCAGGCGCACTGGCGCGGCCGAATCGAAGCCGTGGTAGGCCCCGGCATAGGTTTCGATCTCGACCTTGGGGCCCATGGCCTTGGCTGAAAGTTGCTGGCATGGAGCAGCAGCCGTCCAGTCATCGGCCTCTCCCACCAGCATCAGCAATGGCGCGACAGGGGCATAGCCGCGCTTCAGCTCCACCTCGCAACCGGGATAAAAAGCCACCGCGAATGCCGGTTTCACGGCCAATGCGGCCACGTCTGTGTGGCGCGTGTTGGTGGCCGACAGCACGGTGCTGCCGCCGTTCGACCAACCCATCAGGCCGATGCGTTGAGCGTTAACCTCCGGCCGCTGCGCCAGCCATTGCAGGGCCGCGAGCGCATCGAGCCGGCGCTGAGCCAGTGTGACCTTGCGCGTGCCAGTGCGCTGGGTGCAGATCTCTGTCTCGCCACGTGGCGTGAGCGAATCCACCAGCAGCGCGTGCAGGCCTTGTTGATTGAGCAGTGCCGCGTAGTCGCGCATGCGCTGGCTGACCTGGCCCTTGCGGTCGTACATGCCGCCGCAGCCGTGCAACAGCACCACTGCTGCAGCCTTGGGCGCCGCCACGGCGTACCAGTGGGCCTTGAGTTGAACGCTACCGCCTTGCGCTCCAGCAAGGCTCGCAAACTCGACGAGCGTTTGCGCATGCGCGGGGGTCATCGCAGCAAGCACACCGCCAGCTGCCAGGAGTGCGCGCAGCTTCATCAACGTGTGGGCAAGCCGTCGGGTGCGAAGGCCGGTGTGGCGGGCAATGGCGCCAGATTCAGGGCCTGGGTTCCGGGGTTGTCCGACAGCGTGGTGATGGCACCCAGGCCCAGGTCGAGCGTGGTGCCCACGGCGCGGTAGCGCCACTGCATCTGGTTGCGCCAGGCACCGGCGCGCTCGAAGTTGCGGTCAACCTGCAACTGCAGCCGCGCTCCCTTCGCCGTGAGCGTGCTCAGGGCCTCAGCCACGGCACTGCGCAACGCCGGCCCCGGCATCTGGTCAGCCCAGACCGTGCACTGCCGGCCCTGGGCTGCCGCAAGTAGCACCCGGCCACGCGTACCCGGTGCTGCCAGCACGCTGCCCGGCTGGCCCGACAGCAGGCCATCGACATTGCCTCGCAGCGCCTCGGCCGGCTCGAAACCCTGCGCCAGGGCCCAATCCACAGCGGCTGCCTCATCGCCGCCAGTCAGCACGCAGCCCTGCTGGAAGGTGCGCGCCACGCCCTGCGGTGTGGCCCACACGGACAAGGGTGGTTCTTGGGTCGACGGCAGGGCCGTGATCTGGGCGCGTGCGCCACCACCACCGCCACCACCGACCAGCATGATGGCAACGCACAAGCTGAAGAGCGACGGCCGGGTCATGTGAGTTCGCTTCCTTCATCAAGCCACGGGAATGCGCGGCGGGTTGGGGTGGAATCGTGCCATCGCGTAGACGTCAACATAGTGCCCGTCGCGCAAGGCATAACCTTTGTGCGTGCCCTCGATCTCGAAGCCAAACTTGCGGTACAAGGCCTGCGCCGAGACGTTGTCGGTGTACACCGTGAGCTCCAGGCGCAAGACGCTGGCCCAGCGATCGGCATAGTCGCACATGGCCGCCATCAACGCCGAGCCCACACCCCGGCCCTGGGCTTCAGGCAGCACCGAGATGCCGAGCATCATGGCGTGGCGTCGGCGCAGCGAGCCATGCGCCGGGTGCAGGCCGCTGGAGCCGGCGACCTTGCCGTCCAGCTCGGCGCACAGCAGCAGATCGGTCTTGCCTGGCGCGAGGATTTCGGTGAGGCGCTCGTGCCAGATTTCCTCGTTGGTGTACGGCAATTGCATCAGGCCGGGGTAGACGCCGGGGTCGCCCATGATGCGCGCCAGCGCCGCGGCGTCTTGTATCGAGGTGCGGCGAACGGTGATGGTCATGTTGGCTTCTCCGTGTTGCTTGTGCATCAACAGCAACGCCCGCTGGGGCGGGCGTTGCATGGTTCAGAAAAACTGCGTTGCCCGCGGCTCAGAGACGTTCACTCACCCACTGTTGAACCGAAGCCAGCGCCGCAGCCAGGTTCTTGGGATCGGTACCACCAGCCATGGCCATGTCTGGCTTACCGCCGCCTTTGCCACCGACTTGCTGAGCAACGAAATTGACCAGTTCTCCGGCCTTGAGCTTGCCAACGCTGTCGCTGGTCACGCCCGCGGCGAGCTGCACTTTGCCGCCCTCCACGGCCGCCAACACGATGGCGGCGGTCTTGAGCTTGTCTTTCAGCTTGTCCAGCGTTTCGCGCAAGCCCTTGGCATCAGCGCCGTCGAGCACGGCGGCAAGCACCTTGACGCCTTTCACGTCCACCGCTTGCGACATCAAATCATCACCTTGCGATGAGGCCAGCTTGCCGCGCGCGGCAGCGAGTTCCTTCTCCAGCGCCCTCACCTGGTCCAGCACCTGGCTCAAACGGCCGGGCACTTCGGCCGGCGCCGCCTTGAGCGTGCTGGCGAGCTGATGCATGGTGTGTTCGAGCGACTGCAGATACCCGAGCGCGCCATCGCCGGTCACCGCTTCGACGCGGCGCACGCCAGCCTGAATGCCCGTTTCCGTCACGATCTTGAAGAGGCCGATGTCACCGGTGCGCTGCACGTGGGTGCCACCGCACAGCTCGCGGCTGCTGCCGATGTCGAGCACGCGCACTTCGTCGCCGTACTTCTC
>JACMKW010000147.1 GCA_014379885.1 Rhizobacter sp. | reverse complement strand
GGCACCGAGCAGCCGTTGGCGTTCGCGCTCGTACTGCTCATGTTCCGGCAGCCGCGTGGTTTGCGGCACCGCACGTGGCCCGGGCTGGCGGGCGGCGTTGTCGGCACCCTGGCGCATGCCTTCGTAGAGGCTGCGCTCCCAGTAGGTGTTGGCGCAGGCAGTGAGGGTGAGGCAGAGCAGCAGGGGGGCTGCCAAGTGGTCAAGGCGTGTCATCGGTTGAACCTTCGGAAGTCGATGTTTCGCCGGAGCGGTACTCCAGCAGATCGCCGGGCTGGCACTGCAGCACTTCGCAGATGCGGGCCAGCGTGTCGAAGCGCACGCCGCGCACCTTGCCCGATTTGAGAAGCGAGATGTTTTGCTCGGTAATGCCCACGCGCTCGGCCAGCTCGCGCGAGCGGATCTTGCGGCGGGCCAGCATCACGTCGAGGTTCACGACGATGGGCATGTATGGGCTTCTTCAGACGAATTCGGCGTTCTCTTGCGCCAGCCGGGCCGCCTCTCGCATCACCGAGGCAATGGCCAGCAACACGGCGCCCAAGAGGAGGTAGACGTAGTCGTCGCTTGAGAGGCCCAGGGTGATCGCACGCTGCCCCGGCGGGTTGTTCCAGCTGAGGATGACCGACATCACCGCACCCGTGAGCGGCTTCACGAGGCACATCAGCATCATCACGATGGCCAGCCGACGCAGGCGCGTGGACGCGATCTCGGTGAACACCTCGCCGCGCGCATAGCCATCAAAAAGTCGCCACAGCTGCTGTAGCCCGAACAGCACCATCGCCACCAGTGGCAACAAGGCCGCGACGGTGACCAGGCGGATGGTGGGCGTGAGCGAGGCCGCGCCGGGTTTCGGCATGGCGCTCAGCGCCTGGGCCAGTAAAACGGGGTTCAGCCAGAAGGCCAGCGGCAGCGAGACGAGCACGACACCCGCCAGCAGCATGAGCCCGCGAACCCACCAGGCAATGTGCCGAATGCGGGCGAGGGCCGGGCTGTCAGGCGGCAGCAGGGGCAGGGCAGGATTCATGTGTGTGCCGTTGAATAATAAAAACTTACTGTAAAACAGTAAAGTTGGTTCGTCAATGCCTTGGGCCCCGTCTGTCGACTGGAGGCGTTTGCGGCACACTCGCGGCTTCCGAATCACCTCTGCGACGAGCCACCATGCAGCACATCACCCTTGGGCGCAGCGATCTGCGCGTCACCTCCATTTGCCTGGGCACCATGACCTTTGGCGAGCAAGTGGGCGAAGACCTTGCTCACACCCTGCTCGACCACGCGGTGGCGAGCGGCGTCAACTTCATCGACACGGCCGAGATGTATTCGGTGCCTGCGCGGCGCGAAACCTATGGTTCCACCGAGCGCATCATCGGCAACTGGTTCGCTGCCCGCCCGGGTGTGCGCCAGAAAGTGGTGCTGGCCAGCAAGGTGGCCGGCCCGTCTCGCAACATGGATTGGGTGCGCAACGGTGCCGCCAACCTCACCCCGGCCGACATTCGCCAGGCCTGCGACGACAGCCTGGCGCGCCTGCGCACCGACTGCATCGACCTGTACCAGATCCACTGGCCCAACCGCAATGCCCCGGTTTTCGGCGCCGTGTATTTCGACCCGCGCTTCGAGCCTAAGCCCGACAAGGAATACACCCCCATCCGCGAGCAACTCGAAGCCTTGGCCGGCCTGGTGAAAGCGGGCAAGGTGCGCTACATCGGTCTCTCGAACGAAACGCCTTGGGGCGTGAGTGAGTTCGTGCACCTGGCCGAACAGCACGGCCTGCCGCGTGTGGCCACCGTGCAGAACCCGTATGCGCTGACCAGCCGTGCGCTCGACAACGGGCTCGATGAAACGCTGTACCGGTTCGGTGTGTCGCTGCTGGCGTATTCACCGCTGGCGTTCGGCGCACTCACCGGCAAGTACGACGCAACAGGCTTTCAGACTGCGAAGGAACTCGGCCGCTTGGCCGCTTTCGAATCGACGCGCAAACAACGCTGGGGGCGGCCAGAGGCGCTTGACGCCGCACGTCTGTACAACGCACTGGCACGCCAGCATAGCCTCACGCCCACACAACTGGCGCTGGCGTTTTGCTACACCTCGTGGCGTGTGGCCAGCACCATCATCGGTGTGACGAACAAGCAGCAGCTGGATGAGAACCTGGCTGCGGCGAGCGTGAAGCTCTCTCCAGAACTGTTGGCCGAGATCGATGCGATTCGCTGGAAGCACCGCGACCCTGCGCTGTGATGTTGGCCCCCCAGTCGCTTCGCTCCTGCCCCCAGGGGGCGCCACCTAGCGGCCCGGCAGAGCCGGTTCCGCGGGTGTTGCTTGATCTGTCGCTCCGCTCCTGACGCAATGGCCAAGAAGGAGCACGTTTCTGAGACGCCTGCGACGCAACTGCTCAAGTCGCACGGCGTTGCCTACACCGAGCACGTCTACGACTACATCGACCACGGCGGCACCACCGAATCGGCACGCCAGCTCGGTGTGGACGAACATCACGTGGTGAAGACGCTGGTGATGGAAGACGACAACGCCAAGCCGCTGATCGTGCTGATGCATGGGGACAGGCAGGTGAGCACCAAGAACCTCGCGCGCCAGATCGCCACCAAAAAAGTGGCGCCGTGCAAACCCGAGGTGGCGCAGCGACACAGCGGCTACATGGTGGGCGGCACTTCGCCCTTTGGCACCAAGAAGGCCATGCCGGTGTACGTGGAGCAAAGCGTGCTCGAGCTGCCAAAGATCTATATAAACGGCGGGCGACGCGGCTACCTCGTGGGCATCGCACCACAGGTGCTGATTGATCTGCTGAACGCGAAGCCGGTGCAATGTGCGGGTGCAGAATAGCCGCACACCACAAACACAAACACGCCAAGTGATGGAGAACTTCTACCCCGCTGCTGCCACGCTCGTGGCTTACCTGATCGGCTCGCTGTCGTTTGCGGTAATCGTGAGCCGCGTGATGGGCTTGTCTGACCCGCGCAGTTATGGCTCGGGCAACCCGGGCGCCACCAACGTGCTGCGCTCGGGCAACAAGACGGCGGCGGTTCTCACGCTGCTGTTCGATGCGCTGAAGGGCTTCGTGCCGGCGCTGCTGGTACAGCAGTTCGGCGCGCCCTACGGCCTGCACACAGGCACCGTGGCGCTGGTAGGCCTGGCGGCGTTTCTGGGCCACCTGTGGCCGGTGTTCTTTCGCTTCCAGGGCGGCAAGGGCGTGGCCACTGCGGCCGGCGTGCTGTTCGCCTTCAACCCCTTGCTTGGGTTGGCCACGTTGGCCACCTGGGCGATCATCGTGGCGTTCTTTCGCTACGTGTCGCTGGCGTCCCTTGTCGCGGCGCTGTTCGCACCGTTCTATCAACTGCTGATTTGGGGTGGTGGGCCGCTGGTGGCGTCCATCGTGGTGATGTGCTTGCTGCTCATCTGGCGGCACAGCGCCAACATCCAGAAGCTCTTTGCCGGCACCGAAAGCAAGTTGGGGCAAAAGCCTGTAGTTGCACACGCTGCCCCGGCCAAGTCACTCCATCGAAAGCACAAGTCATGACGCATGCAGTACGGCGCTTCCACGTGGGAGACAGGCTGTCGGAGATGGCCATTCACCACGGCACGGTCTACCTCGCCGGCCAGGTGCCCGATGACACCACGCAAGACATTCGGGGCCAGACGCGCCAGGTGCTGGCCATGGTCGACAAGCTGCTCGCCGAAGCACACACAGACAACGCGCACATCCTGCTGGCGCAGATCTTTCTCGCCGACATGGCCGACTTCAAGGGCATGAACGATGTGTGGGACGACTGGGTGGCGCCGGGTGATGCGCCACCACGCGCCACGGTTCAGGCCCGGCTCGCCAAGCCCGAGTGGAAGATCGAGATCGTGGTGACGGCGGCGCAGAAGGTCTGAGCGGCTGAGTCTTCTCCGTTCGGGCTGAGCCTGTCGATGCCAGCGCCGTGCACGCAGGCCCTTCGACAGGCTCAGGGTGAACGGACATGAGGCTCGGCCGTCAAACTGAACCGGGAATCAAAGTTCAGCAGTCAAACCCAGCCGTGCCGGGTCGCCGCGACCGATACGCCCCAGCAATGGCGTCTCGCCGGTGAGGTCAACCACGGTGGTGGGCTGAGCGGGGCACGCACCCGCATCGACCACCGCCTGCACCTGCCCCTGAAAGCGTTCGCGAATCTCATCGGGGTCGTTCATCGGCTCCGTCTCGCCGGGTGCAATGAGTGTGGTCGACAGCAGCGGCTGGCCAAAGATGTCGAGCAGCTCCTGCAGCATCTTGTGCTCAGGCACCCGCAGGCCGATGGTTCGGCGCGATGGGTGTGACACACGGCGCGGCACTTCCTTCGTTGCTTCCAGGATGAAGGTGAACGGCCCCGGCGTGCCCAGCTTCAGCAGGCGGTACTGCTTGTTGTCGACACGCGCATAGCTCGCGAGCTCGGAGAGATCGCGGCACAGCAGCGTGAGGTGGTGCTTGTCGTCCACGCCACGAATGCGTCGCAGCTTTTCGGCCGCGGCCTTGTCGTCGAGGTGGCACACCAGCGCATAGCTCGAATCGGTGGGCACGGCCACGATGCCACCGCCATGGAGGATCTGCGCGGCCTGCTTGAGCGCTCGCAGCTGTGGGTTCTCGGGGTGAACCTCGATGTATTGCGGCATCCGAGCGACTTCAGTCTGCTGTCAAGGCCGATTCGCTCGGCGCAATGCGTTGCGCCGCAGCACTCTCTCGCAGGTTCAGCCACACCGAACCGGCGCCACAGGCCGCCACCACCGCCATGCCCACGAAGGCCCAACCATCGGGCACGTGGTGAAACACCACCCAGCCGGTGAAGCTTGCAAACGCGATCTGCATGTAGGTGAAGGGCATCAGCACCGGCATGGGTGCCACACCCAACGCGAGAATCAAACACAGGTGCCCCGCCGTGCCCGCGCAGCCTGCCAGCACCAGCAGTGCCCAGATCGAAGGCGGCGCGGCTTGCAAGGCCGACCAGGCTTGCAGCGGTTGGAAGGCCATGCCCACCACACCCACGATCACGGTGCCCACCAGCCCGGTGTAGAAGTGCGTGGTCAGCGGGTGCTCCAGGTGCGAGAGCCGGCGTGTCAGCAACTGGAAGCCGGCGTAGATCAGGGCCATCAATAAGGGAATGGCGGCCACCCAGCCGAAGAGCCCGCTGCCTGGCCGCACCACGATCAACGCGCCGACAAAACCACCGGCCACCAAGGCCGCACGAAGCAGCGACACATGCTCGTGCAAGAAGGTGGCGGCGAGCACCGTCACCAGCACCGGCGTGAGCATGCCCACCGAGGTGAACTCTGCCACCGGCATGTACTGGATGCCGAAGAACAGCAAGGCGCTGGTGGCCAGCAGCAGCGAGCCGCGCAGGGTCTGGAAGCGCGGGTGTTCGCTGCGAAACAGGTTGCCGCCGCCACGTGCCCAGCGCAACGCCAGCCACGCCCCCATGATCAGCGCCTGCAAGGCATAACGTGCGAACAGGCCCACCAGCACAGGCATCGTCAAGCTCAGGTACTTGGCGGTGGTGTCGAGGGTGGCGAAGCACAAGCCCATCGTCAGGATGAGCCCGATGCCCAGCAGAGGCCGGGCTTTGGCGCCGCCGGGCAACGACGGTGCCGGTTTCACGGGTGCTGTACCCGTTTGCCCAAGGCCTCCCAGACGGGGGTCAGCGTCTTCGCCAACGGGGGCAGGGTGCCCAGGTCGGTGTGGCTTTCGTCGGGGCTGTGGAAGTCGGAACCGCGCGAGGCGAACAAACCGAACTCGAGTGCGGTGTCGGTGTACTTGGCGAAGTCGGCACTGGTGTGGCTGCCGGTCACAACCTCGACACCTTGCCCACCGTGAGTCTTGAATTCGCTGAACAAGGCGTACTCCTCGTTCGCGGTGAACCTGTAGCGCCCTGGGTGCGCAATCACGGCCATGCCGCCGGCTTGAGTGATCCAGCGCACCGAGTCGCCGAGCGAGGCCCAGCGGTGCGGCACGTAGCCGGGTTTGCCTTCAACCAGGTACTTGCGAAACACCTCGGAGGTGTCGTGGCATACCCCACTCTCCACCAGGTGGCGAGCGAAGTGGGTGCGCGAGATCAGCTCTGGGTTGCTCACGTACTTGAGCGCGCCTTCGAATGCGCCGTGAATGCCCACCCTCGCTAGCTCCGCTGACATCGCACGGGCTCGCTCTTCGCGCCCACCGCGTGTGGCCCGCAGGCCGGCCTGCAGCGCGGCATCGTCGGGGTCGAAGCCCAGCCCGACGATGTGCACCGTGATGCCCGCAAAGGTGATTGAAATCTCGGCCCCGGCGAGGTAGGCCATGCCGTGCGCATGAGCTGCTGCACGCGCGCGCTGCTGGCCACCGATCTCGTCGTGATCAGTCAGTGCCCAGAGATCAACGCCGTTGGCGTGCGCACGCGCGGCGAGGGCTTCGGGTTCCAGCGTGCCGTCGGAAACGACGGAATGGCAATGCAGGTCGGCGTTGAGAATGGTCACGCAAGGATTGTAGGCAGCCGGCTCTGGCGCCGTGCCGGCAGGGCCACTCCGCGTCTTAGCGATCGACGCGGATCAGCTGGCCGCGGTCGGTGAGCAGGTACAACCAACCATCGGGGCCTTGCTTCACACAGCGGATGCGTTCACCGAGCGAGGCCAGCATTCGCTCGCGGGAGACCTCGACGTCACCATTGAGCACCACACGCCACAAGGCCATGTTCGCCAACGCAGCAATGAACACATTGCCTTGCCACTCGGGGAATCCGCTGCCGGTGTAGAAGATCATGCCCGACGGTGCGATTGATTGACGGGGCCCGGTTGAACCCGGTGCGGGCCAGCGGCTGACCGGTTCAACGTATTGAGGTGCATGCACGCCCCCCCCTAGCTCGCAGTTGGGCAAGTCGTCGGTGCAGCCATAACTCCTGACGGGCCAGCCGTAGTTCTGGCCGGCTCGCGAGACGTTGAGCTCGTCACCGCCCACCGGGCCATGCTCGGTCTGCCACAGCTCGCCGGTGGTGGGGTGGATGGCGGCACCCTGTGGGTTGCGGTGGCCGTAGCTCCAGATCTCTGGCATGGCGCCCGCGCCCAGGTCAGGGTTGCCTGCGGGAAGACTGCCGTCGCGGTTGATGCGCACCACCTTGCCGAGGTGGTGGCTGAGGTCTTGAGCGGGTGCACCCTGCTGTCGTTCACCCAAGGTGATGAACAGCGTCTTGTCGCCACGAAACACAAGGCGTGAGCCGAAGTGGCCGAAGAAAAGGTCGATCTTGGGCAACTGCCGAAAGATCGGTGTGGCCGCCACATCGGTCAGGCGGTTGTTGGCCAGATCGAGGCGGCCACGGTTCACCGCTGTGCCGCTGGTGCCACCGGAGCCGGCTTCGGAATACGAGAAGTAGACCCAGTTGGAGCCTGGCGTGGAGAAGTCGGGGTCGAGAGCCACGTCGAGCAAGCCCGCCTGCCCGCCGGTGTCCACTGCTGGCACGCCGACCAGCGGCGGCGAGATGGTGCTGCCGTCTGCACTCACGATCACCATGCTTCCGCGCTTCTGCGTGACCAGCATGCGACCGTCGGGCAAAAACACCATGCCCCAGGGGCTCGACAAGTTGCCGTTGAGCACCGTGGTGCGAAGCGGCCCCGCCGGGCCAGGCGGTGGGCTCGGTGGCGGGCTCGGTGGCGGGCCGCCAGGAGGCGGTGCAGGG
>JACMKW010000146.1 GCA_014379885.1 Rhizobacter sp. | reverse complement strand
CGCATCCGCACCCACTCCTGGCAGTTCCCGCAAGGGGGCATCAAATACGGCGAAACGCCTGAGCAGGCGATGTTCCGCGAGCTCCACGAAGAAGTGGGGTTGTTGCCCGACCATGTGCGCATCGTTGCTCGCACCCGCGACTGGCTGCGCTACGAAGTGCCCGATCATTTCATCCGTCGTGACGCGCGTGGGCATTACCGCGGCCAGAAGCAGATCTGGTTCTTGCTGCAACTGATGGGCCGCGACAGCGACATGAACCTGCGCGCCACCGACCACCCCGAGTTCGACGCCTGGCGCTGGAATGAATACTGGGTGCCGCTTGAGCTGGTGATCGAATTCAAGCGCGATGTCTATCAAATGGCGTTGACGGAATTGGCCCGCTTCCTGCCGCGCAACAGCCACCACAACCGCTATCTGCGCTCGGGCATGCGACCGCATCATCGCGACGACATGTCGGAGACCGATTCAGTGCCGCTCGACGAACCTGAGCCGCCACCCAACTGAGCAATTCGCTCAGGCAAGAACCATGTTGTCGCGGTGGATCATCTCGGGTTCGCCGGTAAAGCCCAGCAAGCGTTCAAACTCACTCGACGGCTTACGCGCAATCAAGCGCGCCTCAGAGCTGGCGTAGTTCGCAAGCCCACGCGCAATCTCAATGCCAGCCGGACTTCGAACCGCGACCACATCACCACGTACGAACTCTCCCTGCACTTCGATCATCCCGATCGGCAGCAGGCTCTTTCCTTCATCGCGGACTTTGGCCACAGCACCATCGTCGATCACCACCGCACCGCGCATCTGCAAGTGATCGGCCATCCACTGCTTGCGCGCAGCAAGCTTGGGCGTGGAAGCAGTCAAGGCCGTGCCAATGGACTCACCCGCCGCCAGCCGAAGCAGCACATCGGGCTCGCGCCCCCAAGCGATGACGGTGGTCGCACCGCTGCTGGCGGCGCGCTTGGCCGCCAGCACCTTGGTGATCATTCCGCCTCGGCCAATGCTGGAGCCCGCGCCGCCTGCCATCTGCTCCAACTGGGGCGTACCTGCCTCGGCTTGGTGAATGAAATGTGCCGATGGATCCTTGCGCGGGTCAGCCGAGTACAAGCCCTTCTGATCGGTCAGGATGATCAATGCATCGGCTTCGATGAGGTTGGCCACGAGCGCGCCCAATGTGTCGTTGTCACCGAACTTGATCTCGTCGTTGACGACGGTATCGTTCTCATTGATGACCGGCACCACCTTCAGCCTGAGCAAGGTGAGCAGCGTGGAGCGGGCGTTGAGGTAGCGCTCACGGTCGGCCAGATCGGCGTGCGTCAGCAGCACCTGGGCACTGCCCATGCCGTGGCTGCGCAACTGGGTTTCGTAAATTTGTGCCAGCCCCATCTGGCCCACAGCCGCGGCGGCTTGCAGTTCGTGGATTTCCTTGGGGCGAACCGACCAGCCGAGGCGCTTCATGCCTTCAGCCACCGCACCGCTCGACACCATCACCACCTCGCGACCTTGTGTGGCCAAGGTCGCCATCTGCCGGCACCAAGTGCCGATGGCCTCTGCGTCCAGCCCACGGCCTTCGTTGGTGACCAGGCTAGAACCCACCTTGATGACGATGCGCTTGGCGTTCCTAAGAGCGTCTGTCATGGCGCGGGGACTGCGTCGTTTTGACCATCCGTGAAGCGCGGATCGGGGTCGTCCGGGATCACGTTCTTCAGCGTCGAAACGTGTTTGTAGATGGCATGAACCAGCTGCTCGCAACCTTCACGCGTCAGCGCGGAAATCTGGAACACCGGGCCTTTCCACTTGAACCGCTTGACGAAGTCTTTCACGCGTTTTTCGCGCTCTTCGAGCGGCACCATGTCGAGCTTGTTCAGCACCAGCCAGCGCGGCTTGTCGTACAAGGCCTGGTCGTATTTCTTCAGTTCGTCGACGATGGCCTTGGCCTGCGCTACCGGGTCAACAGCCTCATCAAACGGCGCCATGTCGACAAGATGCAGCAGCAAGTGTGTTCGTTGCAAATGCCGCAAGAACAAGTGCCCCAGGCCGGCACCTTCCGAGGCGCCCTCAATCAACCCGGGGATGTCAGCCACCACGAAACTTTGCTCAGGAGCGACCCGCACCACACCGAGGTTGGGATGCAAGGTAGTGAACGGGTAGTCGGCGATCTTCGGGCGTGCGTTAGAGATGGCCGCAATCAGCGTGGACTTGCCGGCATTGGGCATGCCGAGCAAACCCACATCGGCCAGGACACGCAACTCCAGCTTGAGCTTGAACTGTTCACCTGGCCAGCCAGATGTTTTTTGCCGGGGAGCCCGGTTGGTGCTGGTCTTGAAATGCAGGTTGCCGAAGCCGCCATCCCCGCCTTTGGCCAGCAGCAACTTTTCGTCCGGCACCAGCAGCTCGGCAATCACGTTGCCGGTCTCTACATCTTTGATGATGGTGCCCATGGGCATGCGCAAGATGATGTCAGCCGCTGCCGCACCGTACTGGTCAGAACCGCGACCGTTCTCACCGCTGCGGGCCTCGTGCCGGCGCGCATAACGAAAGTCGATCAGCGTGTTCAGGTTGCGGTCGGCTTCGACAAAGACATTGCCGCCGCGCCCGCCATCACCCCCGTTCGGCCCACCGAAGGGGATGAACTTCTCGCGTCGGAAACTCATACAGCCATTGCCGCCGTGACCGGAGATCACGTCGATGATGGCTTCGTCGACGAACTTCATGGAGTGGGGGCCGGGGGTGTGAACTGCAATTGAAAAAGCCCCGGCAGGCCGGGGCTTTGCGGCGTCACGACGTGGGATTCAGCCGGCGCTGACGTTGACAGTCTTGCGCTTCTGTGGGCCCTTGACGGCAAAGCTGACCTCGCCATCGACCAGGGCGAACAAGGTGTGATCCTT
>JACMKW010000145.1 GCA_014379885.1 Rhizobacter sp. | reverse complement strand
TGGCCAGCATGCTCACCGACCTGGCGCAGCGCGGCATCAACGAATTGCACGTCGAAGCCGGCCACAAACTCAGCGGCTCGTTCGTGCGCGAAGGCCTGGTCGACGAGTTCCTGATCTACCAGGCACCCAAACTGATTGGCGCCGGCCAGGGCCTCGCGTCGTTCGGCCCCATCACCAAGCTGGACGACGCGATTGCGCTACGCTTCGTGAGCATCGAGCGCCTCGGCGACGACCTTCGCCTGATCGCCCGCCCGCCCGGCCGCGAGCACTTCTGAACCCTCTCTCACGCACCACCATGTTCACAGGCATCATCACCGGCCTCGGCCAGATCATCGAAACCAAGCCGCTGGGCGCCGACCCCAGCCACGGCAAGCAGCTCGTGCTGCAAGCACCGACGGCTTACCTCGATGACGTGCAACTCGGCGATAGCATTGCCCTCA
Source organism: Rhizobacter sp. (assembly GCA_014379885.1). Next base: position 1,748 of record JACMKW010000145.1, on the reverse strand, counting down.
ATGGCGCGTGCATGACGGTCACGAGCTTCGACGCGGCCAGCAGTCGCTTCACCATCGACATCTCGGCCGAAAGCCTGGACAAGACCGCCGGCCTCGGCCAGCCCGGCCCGGTGAACCTGGAAAAAGCACTGCGCGCGCACGACCGCCTGGGTGGCCACATCGTCAGCGGCCATGTGGACGGCATCGGCCACGTGGCGTTTTTTGCCCCGGTCGGTGAATCGTGGGAGCTGCGTGTCACCGCCCCCAAAGCATTGGCCAAGTTCCTCGCCTACAAGGGCTCGATCACCATCAATGGCGTGAGCCTCACCGTGAACCGCGTGACCGACCTGGCCGATGCCTGCGAATTCAGCATCAACCTGATCCCGCACACGACAGCGAACACCACACTGGGCACGCTCAAGGCCGGCCACGCCGTGAACCTCGAAATCGATCTCATCGCGCGCTATGTAGAACGAATGCTCACACCGGGCATCGCAAGCTGAACCCAGCCCTGCCGGTGAGAGACCGGCCGCCTACAATCTGCAGATGCCTATTTCTCCTGTACCCGAGCTCATTGCCGAGCTGGCAGCCGGCCGAATGGTCATCCTCGTCGATGAGGAAGACCGCGAAAACGAAGGCGACCTCGTACTTGCCGCAGACCACGTCACACCCGAAGCCATCAACTTCATGGCGCGCTTCGGCCGCGGCCTGATCTGCCTCACGCTCACCCGCGAACGCTGCGAGCGCCTGCACCTGCCGCCCATGGCCACGCGCAACGGCACCCAGCACGGCACCGCCTTCACGGTGTCGATCGAAGCCGCCACCGGTGTCACCACCGGCATCTCGGCCGCCGACCGCGCCCGCACCATCCAGGCCGCCGTGGCGCGCGACGCACAAGCCACCGACCTGGTGCAACCCGGTCACATCTTCCCGCTGCAAGCCAAAGACGGCGGTGTGCTCATGCGCGCCGGCCACACCGAAGCCGGCTGTGACCTCGCCGGCATGGCGGGCCTGTCGCCCACCTCGGTGATCTGCGAGATCATGAAAGACGACGGCACCATGGCCCGTCTGCCCGACCTCGAAATCTTTGCCAAGGAACACGGCCTGAAGATCGGCACCATCGCCGACCTCATCGGCTACCGCAGCCGCAACGAAAGCCTGATCGAACGCCTGAGCCGCCGCCAGCTCACCACCGCACACGGCGTGTTCGACTGCACCACCTTCCGCGACCGCACCGGTGGCGTGCACCTGGCGCTCAGCCATGGCGACGTGCACAGCGGCGAAGAGGTGCTGGTGCGTGTGCACGAGCCGCTGTCGGTGCTCGACCTGCTCGACGTGGGCAGCTGCGGCCACTCGTGGCCCCTGCCCAAGGCCTTGCAGGCCGTGCAGGCCGCCGGCCGCGGCGTGGCCGTGCTGATGAACTGCGGTGACGACACCGGCGCCTTGCTGGCCCACCGGGGCGCCCCTGCCAGCAAGCCTCCCGTGCGTGGCCAAATGGACTTGCGCACCTACGGCATCGGCGCGCAGATTCTGCGTGAGCTGGGCGTGAGCAAAATGAAACTGCTGGGCAGCCCAAGGCGCATGCCCAGCATGACCGGCTACGGCCTCGAAGTCACCGGCTTCGTGGCTCCGGAACACTGAGAGCCTGTGAACAAACCCGACACACCCGCACAGGCGCCCCAAAGGGCGACGCTCGTCGTTGCAAATGCTCCCCGTAGCCCGAGCTACGGGTGCGCTTTGCGCCTAGATCGACACCGCTTGGGGCACCC
>JACMKW010000144.1 GCA_014379885.1 Rhizobacter sp. | reverse complement strand
GCGCACGGGATCCAGAACTGCATGGTGGCCGGGGCTCACGCCATCGGCTGTAGGACAAAGCCCAAGCTGCAAGTCAGCCGCGGGACTTCTTGGAGCTTCAGTGCCGCGTGAGGCAGACGAACATGCCGTCAATGGACTGGCGCTGGTCTGTGCGAATGGGTTCACGCACCAGTTTCGACACCTCGAGCCCATGCTGCTGCGCGAGTTCACGCAGGTAGATTTCTGAGTGGGCGTAGCGCAGGCTGGGCAGCAGCTCGAACCCTCGCGTCTCGGTGCTTGGCACTTCGACGGAAAAGCAGAACAGGCCGCCCGGATCCATCAAGGCACTCACGGCCTCGAAGACTGCAGACAGATCGCCGACGTAGATGAACACGTCGGCCGCGAGCACGAGGTCGTGGCGTTCATCGGTGTGGCACAGGTGCTCGGTCACATCCGCATGCATCAGGCTGTCGTACACGCCGAGTGCCTGGGCGCGCGCCAGCATCTGAGCCGACAGGTCGACGCCCGCCAGCCGGTCACACAGGGGTTTGAGCAGAGGCCCGCACAAACCGGTGCCACAGCCCAGATCGAGTGCCGAGCTGAAACGCCCGGGGTGCAAGGCCGCGAGCGACTGCGTAAGCACCTCGTGGGCCCGGTAACCCAGCACCTGCACCACGTGCTGCTCGAACTGGCCCGCATAGCCGTCAAACAACGCCTCCACATACGCGCGGGGCGCCCCGGTGGGCGACTGTGGAGCAGCGCCCAGTGCGGCGAGGTAGTAGCCGGTCAGCTCGGCGTCGGCGCCATGGGCCAGGGCTCGTCGATAAGCAACGGCAGCTTCATCGCGCCGGCCCAGCTCGCGCAGGATGTCGCCACAAGTGCTCCACGCCGGGGCAAAGCTCGGCTCAAGGGCCAGCAGCCGTTCGAAGGCATGCAAGGCTTGCGGGTGGCGGTTCAGCTCCAGCAGCGAGTTCGCGCGGTGGAGCAGTGCATCGCGGTTGTCGGGTTCGAGGGTCAGCACCTGGTCGGCCACCGACAGCGCCTCTTGAGGCCGGCGCAACTTGAGCCGCGTGGCCGCCAGGTTCACCAGCGTAGAGATTCGCCCCGGCAGCCGTTCGAGCGACGACAGAAAGTGCGCTTCAGCCTGCGCGTACTGGCCGGCCTCCAGGCTGGCCAGGCCGGCGAGGAACTGCGCCTTCGCTTGCTCAAAAGAGGTTTCTGACATGGGGCCGGATTATCCCCAGCGCGCCCGCCTTACCCCGCATCCGTTCGTCCCGGAGGCGCCCTCACGCCTTCCATGCGCACAGGGAAGCGGCACAACGCGCCGCTTGTCGTATCGGTGAAGAGGCCACGCACTGCAAATTGCTCGTTGCTCGCCAGCTCGTAGGGTGCCAGCAGCTCGAACACCGGCACATCGGCTGCCGCCAGTTGGCCCACTGCCTCGGCACGATCCAGGCCTTGCAATGCGGCCGCGATGCTGCGGTTGATGGCCTCAGCCTGCGGCATTCGACCCGCGTAAAGGCGATAGGCCGCGTCACGCCAGTCATCAAGGCGGAGAGACTCGACCAGCGCCCACCAGAAGTGGTCTTCGAGCGCGCCCAGGCTCAACTGCAATCCATCGCGGCAGGTGAACACGCCGTAAGCGGGCCGCGTCCTGACCGTGCGGCGCTGGGCCACCACTTCATTCGCGCCGGTGTGTCGGAAGGTGGCGAGCCGCGTGTTCATCCAGTGCAGCATGCAGTCGGTGAGCGATATGTCGAGCCGCTGGCCACGGCCAGTGCGCTCGCGCTGGAACAGAGCCGCGTTGACAGCAGCCAGTGCATAAACCGCCCCGCCCAGGTCAGCCACCGGCAATGGATAGGCCGGTGCGCCACCTTCGGGCGCCAACGCGAGCGAACCACTGGCAGCCAGGTAGTTGATGTCATGCCCCGGCCAATGAGCGCGCGGGCCGCTGGCGCCATAACCGGTGAGCGACACGTGAATGAGCCGCGGGTTGCTCTGCTGCAAGACCTCGTAATCGAAACCCAGTCGCGCCAGTACGCCGGGTCGGTACGACTCGACCAGCACGTCGGCCTCGTCGGCGAGCTGCCGCACTTGCGCACGCTGCTCGTCATTCTTGAGGTCGGCCCGCACACAGCGCTTGCCGCGGTTCACCGCTTCAAACAATGCAGGCGCCAAGCGCCGCGCCGTGTCGCCGTGCGGTGGGCGTTCGACCTTCAGCACATCGGCACCCAACTCGACCAGGCTTTGGGTGAGAAATGGGCCGGGCAGCAGCTCGCTGAAATCGAGTACACGCACACCCGACAACGGGCCGCCCTCACCGGCCGCGGGCAACCAGCCGATCACCGGGCCGCACCTTTGATCGCGCCAAAGCGGCCGACGATCACCGCATCCAGCGGCCGGGCCCCCTGCCCCAGCGGCCCCACCCACACCGGGTTCAGGTCCATCTCATCAATCTGCCCCGGGTGCGCGGCCACGAAGTCAGACACCTTGAGCAGCAGCTCGATCAGCGCCGGCACGTCAGCGCGTGGCCGCCCCCTCATGCCGTCGAGCAAGGGGAAGGCGCGTATCTCGCGCACCATCGCTTCAGCCTCGGTGCGCGACAAGGGCAGCACACGCCGCGCCACGTCGCGCAG
>JACMKW010000143.1 GCA_014379885.1 Rhizobacter sp. | reverse complement strand
TGGTGGCAATTCTGTTGCCGCAGTACGTGCACAACAGCTTCTTCGACACCCGCCTCACCAACTGGGTGGGGCTCATCACGCGCAAGCCGGTCACTGAAGACTTCGCCCCGCTGCTGCCGTGGGTGGGTGTGATGTGGTGGGGCCTCGCGGCCGGGCAATGGGTGCTGAAGCACCGGCGCGAGTGGGTCACCGGCGCATTGCCCTCGGTGCTCGCGCCCTTGGCCACGCTGGGCCGCTGGTCGCTGAGCTTTTACATGCTGCACCAGCCCGTGCTGATCGGGCTGCTGTGGGCGGTGCGCACCCTCGTCTGAGGGCGCGCGGGTCACATCAGTCGCGATCGCAGCGGCGCTCGTTCACCAGGCAGCGTGCGTAGTTCGGGTCGGTCTTCAGCAAGTGCATGGCCCGCGCCGCAAACGCGGTGTCGGCAAAGTCGCTGAACACGCCGTCCACACCCAGCGCATAGAACGCCAGGTACTCGTTGATGGCGTTGCCTTGGTAGTTGCTCGCGAGGCGGCGCTGCTCGTTGCGGAAGGTGTACGGGTGCACCACCAGGCCGAGCTTGTGGGCATTGGTGACGATGTCGGTGGCGGGCAGCAGCTTGCGGTCGCGCTCGTCGATGGCGCCGTCTCCGTTGCTGTCAGCGCAACCAGTGCCGACGATCGTCTTGCAGGCGCTGCTGATGAGGTAGACCTTCCACGGGCCGATGCCATCGGCATAGCTGCGCACTTCGGCCAGGCCTTGCGGTGTGAGCAAATCCTTGAACAGACCAGCGCGGCCCGACACCACCCAGTCATACGGCTTGTCGTAGGGCTTGTTGAAGGCGATCGAGCCATCGGCGTTCACGTCTTCAGCGTCTACCAACTGCACCAGGCGCACGCTGGTGCGTGAGCGCAGGTACTTGAGGTTGGCGGTTTCGAACGACTGGATGAACACCGGCGCGTTGCGGTGGTTCCAGCCGGCGTGCGTGAGGATGGCGAGCAAGCGGTCTTCGAGCGGCAGGCCGATCTGCTGGTGATAGGTGGGGTGCTTGGTTTCGGGGTAGATGCCGATGCGGCGGCCTTCTTCGCGCGACTTGCGCTTCACCAAGTCGATCACTTCCACCAACGTAGGAATCTGGAACTGGCCGTTGAACGAAGGGTCGCGCTCGGCCATCGGCTGCACCGCGCGCAGTTGCTTGATCTCGGCCAGCGTGAAGTCGCTGGCCCAAAAGCCGTCGACCTCCACGCCGTCGAGCATGAGCTTGCGGCGGCGGCTGGCGAACTGCGGCAGGTCCTTGACGTTGGTGGTGTCAGCCAGGTTGGGTTCGTGGCGAGCGATCAGGTGGCCGTCTTTGGTGGCCACGAGATCGGGCTCCACAAAATCAGCGCCCAGCTGAATGCCCAGTGCATAGGCCTCCAGCGTGTGCTCGGGCAGGTAGCCGTTCGCGCCACCGCGGTGGCCGATGACCAGCGGCGTGGCGTCGTTGTGGCGGCGGGCGTTCGAGTCGGCCACGGCAGGCTGGGCGCAGGCCACGCAGGCGAGGGCAGCCACCAAGGCCATCTGCATGTTCTTCCATGTCTTCATGAGTGTTCTCCTCTTGAACTTTGAGAAGGGCAGACCATAGGGCAGCCCCATGACACCGGCGTGAAACGGCGGATGCTACGAGGCTTGACCTCTTGAGTCACTTCGTCACCCAAGAGCCCCCGGCCCTGACACATGTGTCAGTTGAAGGGTCTTGCGAGCAGGGGTACGGTGCAGCTTCCCCGGAGACTCGATGCAAAAACTCACGGTTCGACAATTCGCCATGGGCGGCATGGCCGCTGCGGCTGCCGTGGTGCTCGCGCTGGCGGCATTCGCATGGAATTTCGCGCAGCAGACGGTTGACGCAGCGGCCTATGTGAGCCACACGCACCAGGTCAAGGCGGTCATCAACGACCTCGAATCGAGCCTGTACCGGGCCGAAGCCGGGCATCGCGCCTACTTGGCCACGCGCAACACCATTTACCGCAGCGAGCGCAACGTAGCGCTGGAGTCGCTGGATCAAGGGTTGGCCGAGTTGGCGCGGCTTTCCGCAGACAACCCGGGCCAGATTGCCCGGCTGGCCGACCTGAGGCGCGAGCTGACGGGGCGTATCCAGCTTTATCGGCAAGCTGAGGCCCTGATCGTCCAGGGCACCGACTACTCGCCCGCGCAGCGCATCGAGCTTGGCGCGCAGGCCATCGCCAACATCCGCCCCCTCATCGACGCCATGAGCGTCGAAGAAGGCCGCCTGCTGGTGCAGCGCGAAAGCGCAGAGCGGGACCACTCGCGCACCACGGCATTCGTGTTCGGCGCCTTTGTGCTCGTGCTGCTGGTGCTGTTGCCGACGATCTTCTGGCGCATGTACCGCGATCTGCATGCGCGCCAGGTGGCTGAGGTGCTGGTGGCCGAAGAGCGCGCCTACGACGCGGTACACGCGCAGGCGCTCACGCTGTACAACGCCGAGAACGACCGCAAGGCGGTGCTCGACGGCACGCTGGCACTGCTGGCCGAGAACCCCTTGTTCCCGGTGGGCGCTTTTTACGCGCATGAGGAGTGGGGCGGGGCGCTGCGGTTGGTGGCTGCGCGTGCAGCGCCGGCCGACATCAAGCCCGTGCTGCACATGGATGAAGGCCCGGTAGGCGCTGCCGCGCGCGACGGCAAACCGGTTTACCTGGAGGCGCTCGACGCCACCACCGGGCTGCGCATCGAAACCGGCCTGGCCACGCTGCAGCCTGCCGCCATGCTGATATGCCCGGTGCAGCATCAGGGGCGCTTGCTGGGTGTGCTGACCTTGGCCACCAGTGCCCGCCTGGCCGAGCGCGACCGTGAGTTCGTGGGCCGCCTGTGCGCCCAGCTTGCCGTGGCTTTGCACAACCTCGGGCAGCTCGAAGAACTGGCCTTGCTGGCCGATCAACTGCGCAGCCGCGGTGAAGACATCCAGCGAAAGAATGCCGAGCTGGAGCGCGCCAGCCGCATGAAGAGCGAGTTCCTCGCCAACATGTCGCATGAGTTGCGCACTCCGCTGAACGCCATCATCGGGTTCTCGGAAATCATGAAAGACGGCTTGACCGGTCCGATGGCGCCTGAGCAGAAGGAGTACGTGGGCGACATTCACACCAGTGGCAAGCACCTGCTGTCGCTCATCAATGACATTCTCGATTTGTCGAAGGTCGAGGCCGGCCACGTGCCGCTGGAGCTGGAGACCGCTGACCCGTCGCAACTGGTCGCCAGTGCGCTGTCGGTGCTGCGTGAGCGGGCCACATCGGCGCGAGTGCGCTTCACGACCGCGTGCCCGCCCGACCTCGGTCTCATGCGCATGGACCTGCGCAAGGCCAAGCAGATTGTCTACAACCTGGTGTCGAACGCACTCAAGTTCACGCCCGAAGGTGGCAGCGTGAACCTGGCGATCGCCCGCGTACCTGCCGCTGAAGTGTGCGCCGTGCAGGCCAGTGACGACACACGTGTTTTTTCGCCCTCTGAAACCCAGTGCGAACACTACCTCGAAGTTCGCGTCACCGACACCGGAATCGGCATCGCCCCCGGTGACTTGCAACAGCTCTTTCAGGCCTTTGTGCAGATCGACTCTTCGCTGTCTCGACAGTACGCCGGTACGGGCCTCGGCCTGACCATGGCCAAGCGCCTCGCCGAGCTGCACGGGGGTGGTTTGATGGTGAAGAGCGCGCCCGGGGCGGGCTCGGTTTTCTGCGTCTGGCTGCCCTGGCGCGATGCGCATGGGAGCGAGGTGTCGCCATTGCAGCAGCCACAGGCGCCAATTGAAAAACCAGCGATCGTGCCTGTGGCTGCCAATTCATTGGAGAACGCAGCGGCGGGGACAGGGCCCTTGGTGCTGGTCGTTGAAGATGACCCGCGAGCGGCCAGCCTGATGCGATTGCAGCTGCAGTCGCAAGGATATCGGGTGGAGTTTTCGCACACCGCCGAAGACGGATTGGCGCGTGCTGCCGAGTTGCGGCCCGACGCGCTCGTGCTCGACATCATCCTGCCCGGCATGGACGGCTGGGACATGCTCGCCCGACTGAAAGACCAGCAGAGCACGAGCCACATTCCGGTCGTCATCGTCTCGATCACCGACGAAGCGCAGCGTGGCTTTGCCTTGGGCGCGGCGCAGGTGCTGGTCAAGCCCGTGACGCAGGCGGACCTGCTGGGCGCACTGGCGGCGGCCGGGCTGGACGAGCCGCTGACCGACGCACGCGTGCTGGTCGTCGACGACGACCCCAAGGCCGTGGCCCTCGTGAGCAAGCACCTGCAGGTGGCCGGCTACACCCCCATGGCCGCCTACGGCGGGCAAGAGGCACTCGACCTGGTGCGCAGCAGCCCGCCGGCGCTCATCGTGCTTGATCTGATGATGCCGCAGGTGTCTGGCTTCGACGTGGTGCACGGCCTGCGCGGCAACCCAGCCACTGCCCATATTCCCATCATCGTGCTCACCGCCAAGCTGCTCACGCGCGACGACCACGCGCGGCTCAGCGGCAAGGTGCAGCAGGTGATGGAGAAGACCGACTTCCATTCCCTCGGCCTGCTCGCCGAAGTGAAGCGCGCGCTGGCCAAACAGCGACGTTTGCACGCCTGAGACGGCTCGATAAAACCTTTGGCCTTCGCCTTCGAACATCTCGCATGCTCATCACACCCGCCATCCTCATCGTCGACGACAACCCTGCCAACCGCCGCCTCTACCAGGCCACGCTCAATGACCTGGGCGCCGAGCTCTACATGGCAGGCACCGGTGAAGAAGCGCTGGCGCGCTGCGCCGAACGGCACTACGCCATGATCTTGCTCGACGTGCATCTCTCGGGCATGAATGGCTTCGAGGTGGCACAGGCCATTCGAGACAAGCACGAAGGCCTGGACGCACCCATCGTCTTCGTTTCGGCCATGTACGTGCACGCGCAAGACACCTACCGGGGCTACCGTCTCGGGGCGGTCGACTACATCCTCTCGCCGGTGGTGCCCGAAATTCTGCGAGCCAAGGCGGCGGTGTTCATCCGCTTGCACCGCATGCGCCTGGAGGCCCAACAGCAGGCGCAGGCGATGGAGAAGGCCTACCGCGAGCTGCGTACCGTGCATGCCGAGATGGAGGGGTTCAGCTACTCGGTGTCGCATGACCTGCGCACGCCGCTCGGGCAGGTCGCCGGTTTTGCCGATCTGTTGCAGCTTGGCCATGCCGGCCCCTTGGGCGACAAGGCGCGCGAGTACGTGGGCTACATCCAGGGCGCTGCAAGCCGCATGAACACCCTGATCGACGACATGCTGCTGCTGGGCAACCTCACGCGCACCGAAATGCAGGTGCAGCCCGCCGATCTGTCGCACATGGCGCAAACGCTGCTTGAAGAGCTGGCCCAGGCCCACCCGCACGCCCACGCCGAATTCCAGGTCGAAAAAGGCCTGCTGGCCAAAGGTGATCCGCGCCTGCTGCGGGTGGCCTTGTCGAACCTGCTGTCGAACGCGTGGAAGTACAGCGCCGGCGTGCCGCGGCCACGGGTCGAGTTCGGCCAGAGCCTGGGTGCGGATGGCCCGGTCTTTCATGTGCGCGACAACGGCGCCGGGTTCGATGTGCGTGCGGCCGGCGAGCGCCTGTTCCGCCCCTTTCAGCGCTTTCACACCGAAGCGGCGTTCCAGGGCAACGGCGTGGGCCTGGCGATCGTGCAGCGTGTGAT
>JACMKW010000142.1 GCA_014379885.1 Rhizobacter sp. | reverse complement strand
CGCCGCCGCCCTGACATGGCGCTGCTGGCCGCCCAGGCCTGGGCACTGCCGCCGCCCGGCTCGCTGGCGGTGGTGATGCTCAATGAGTGGTTCGCCAAAGCCGGCCTGACGGGCCCGCTGGCCTGCGTGACTTCCGACTCGTTTTTGACCAACCTGCGCCTCGCCGCCAGCGGCGAAGTGCTGACGGTGGCCCCCGAAACAGCCGTGCGAAGCAATGCGGCGGCCTTGAAACTCAGGGTTATTGCCAGTCCGTGGCCTCATCGACCGGGGGAATTGGTGTTTGCATACCGTTCGTCGAGCTTGGTCAATCCACTGTTTGCAACACTTAAGGCGTGCTTCGTGTCACTATGAGCGTTTTGCGGCACCTGAATCCAGCTTTTGCAGCCGGGTTCTCATCTATCCGAGGAAGTAATTTTGGGAAAAGACGTCATCAAAACCAAGATTCAGGCCGACGGCCTGCGCTACAAGGTCAAAGAAGGTGGCTCGCCCTTCGCCAGCGCTGGTGATTTTCAGGCCGGCACCATGTCTTGCTTCTTGTGCGGCAAACATCGCCCACGCAACACCTTGAAGACCCGGCGCCTGCTGGGCAAAGCGCAGCATGTGTGCGCTCCCTCCTGCAAAGAGGCCGAAGCGGCAGGGAACTCAAAAGCCCCGTCAACCGTTACCGCCTGAAGCTGAACACCGGGGCCCTTGAGGCCCCGGTTCTCTTTTCGAGCCTGGCTTTTTCGACGCCTGCTTTTTCGGCTCCTGCTTTTTTGACACCCGTTTTTTTGACAAGAACCCGCGCAGCCGGCATTCGGCTGCCGTGAGGCCCCGGCAGCGCTTGAGTTCGCCGTCTGCAAGATCGGTCAGCCCTGTTTCTGCGGCAGCCGCCATCAGGCCCGGGTGCACATAGGCTTTGCGGCACACCGCCAGGGTGTTGCCCAAGCGGCCCGCCACTTCGCGCAATACATCGTTCGCCACCCTGCGACTCACCGGCCCAGGCTCAGGCTGCATGCACAGCAGCTGCAGCGCATGCACGCTGGCGTGCCAGGTGCGAAAGTTCTTGGCCGTGAACTCGGCCCCGCTCAGCTCCCTGAGGTAGTCGTTCACGTCAGCCGAACCGACGCAATGCGACTGCCCCGCTTCGTCTTCGTACTGGAACAGCTCCTGCCCCGGCATGACCTGGCAGGCGCGCACGATGCGCGCGACCCGCGGGTCATCCAGCGCCACCTCGTGCCACACGCCGCTCTTGCCGCGAAAGCGCAGGTGCAGCGTGCTGCCCTTCACCGCCGCATGGCGGTTGCGCAGGGTGGTGAGGCCGAACGAGCCATTGGTGCGCGCGTATTCGTCGTTGCCGATGCGCACGAGCGTGGTGTCGAGCAGCCGCACCAATGCCGCGAGCACCGACGCCCTGCTGCCCACCGGCGCCGCGAGGTCGCGTTTCACCTTGGCGCGAATGCGTGGCAGCGCCGCGCCGAACTCACCCATGCGCACGAACTTGTCGACATCGCGCGCTTCGTGCCAGTCCGGGTGATAGCGGTACTGCTTGCGACCCCGTGCGTCACGGCCGGTGGCCTGCAGGTGGCCTTGAGGTAGCGGGCAGATCCAGACCTCTTCATAAGCCGGTGGAATGGCGAGGTGGCGTATGCGCTGCAGCTCCTTCGCGTCGCGCAGAGCACGCCCATCGGGCCGACGGTAGCGAAAATCATCGCCATCGCGCAGCCGACTGATGCCCGGCATCGCGTCGTTCACATACATCAAGCCTGACGGTGCAGCGTTCATCACACATCCTTCCTGGGGTCGAAGCCGAGCGCCTTCATCGGCTTGACCAGGCTCTGGCGTGCTGCCGTGTAGCCATCCCAGGGCGTGTTGCCGGTCGACAGCCGCTCGGCCACGTTGCCCACCGACCATTGCGCAGCGCTCTTCAGCCCGGCGAGTTCATCCCACGCCAGCGGCACCGACACGCCCATGCCCGGACGAGCGCGCGCCGACCAGGCACACACGGTGGTCGCACCCAGCCCGTTGCGCAGGTAGTCGATGAAGATCTTGCCGACGCGGTTCTTCGGCCCGCTCTTGGCCACGAAGCGCTGCGGAATCACCTGCGCCATGTGGGCCACGATGGCCTGGGAGAAGTCTTTCACCGTGTCCCAGTCGTACTTCGGCGTGAGCGGCACCACCACGTGCAGGCCCTTGCCGCCGCTGGTCTTGAGAAAACTCACCAGGCCCAGTTCGTCGAGAAAGGACTTCATCAACTGGCTGCCTTCGCGCACCAGCGCCCAGGCCACGCCTTCGCCCGGGTCCAGGTCAAACACCATGCGGTCGGGGCGGTCCATTGCACGCGTGGTGCAGTTCCAGGTGTGGAACTCGATCACGTTCATTTGCGCCGACGAAAGCAGGCCCAGCACATCGGAAATGGCCAGCAGCGGTGCGTGCGATGGATAGAGATCACGGCTCAGTGTGTCGACGTTCGCAAGCGCCCTGCCCTCGGCGTGCTTCTGGAAGAACTGCTCGCCCGCTACACCTTCGGGCGCACGCATCAACGACACCGGGCGGCTCTTCAGGTGCGGCAGCATCAGTGCAGCCACCGCGGCATAGAACTCGACCAGTTGGCCCTTGGTGATGCCGCTGGAGGTGTCGATCACCCGCTCTGGGTGGGTCACGCGAAACTTCGCGGGCAGCTTGCTGGCGGGTTTTGTTGCTGCTTGGGCAGACACTTTTTTCGCCACTTCCTTGGTGATGTGCTCGGCCGGCTTGTCGTTGCGCAGGCCGTGGAAAACAGCCTGGCGCACGTGGCCGCTGCGCGTCCACTGCGCGAACGACACCTCGGCGATGAGCTTCGGTTTCACCCAGTGCGGTTTCACCAGCTTGACGGTGCCCACGCGCGCGGGCGCGTCGGCAAAGGCGCTGGCGCCGATCTCGATCTCGTCGAGCTGCGCGCGCAACCGGGTGAGCGTCTTCTGGTCGAAGCCTGTGCCCACGTTGCCGGCGTAACGCAGCTCGCCTTTGTCGTCATGCACGCCCAACAGCAGCGCGCCCAAGCCGCTGCGCGAACCCTGGGGGTCCGTGAAGCCACCGATCACGAACTCTTGCCGCGCGCTGACCTTGAGCTTGACCCAATCGGTGGAGCGCTGTGCGTGGTAGCGCGAATCGCCGCGCTTGCCGATCAGGCCTTCGAGACCCGCCTTCTGCGCCGAAGCGAGCAGCTTCTTCGGGTCTTCGTCGAAGGCGGCGCTGAACTGCACGGCGCTGCCTTTGGTTTGGCCCACCAAGCTCGCCAGGCGCTCACGTCGTGCACGCAAGGGCTCGCTGCGCAGATCTTGGCCGTGGTGAAACGGCAGATCGAACACGAAGTACTGGATGGCCTGGGTGCTCTTGGCCTCGAAGGCGTTCTGCAGGGCCTGGAAGTCAGGCGTTCCGCCCTCGCCGGCCACAACGATCTCTCCGTCCAGCCAGCCCCAGCCGATGTTCAGGGCCTGGATGGCTTTCACCAGTTGCGGCAAGCGGTGCGACCAATCGTGCCCATTGCGGGTGAAACAGCGAACGTCGTCGCCATCGATGCGGGTGAGCAGGCGGTAGCCGTCGAACTTGATCTCGTACAACCAGTCATCGCCGGGAGGCACCTCGCTCACCAGCGTGGCGAGTTGCGGCGTCAGCGTGAGCGGCAGCTGGGTCTTCGCTTTCGCTTTTGTCGCGGCTTTGGCTGTGGTCTTGCGGCCTGCAGTCTTCTTCGGCGCCTTCTTGCCCAACACGCTGTCGGGCAAGGCTTCGATCACGTCGAACTCAGCTGCCGGTTTGGCCCCGCCGTCGCGCTCCTTGATCAGCAGCCACGCCGTCTGGCGCTCGTCGTCGCGCTTTCGCATGCGCACCAGGGTGAAGCCGCCGTGCAGTTTCTCGCCGTGCAGCTCGAACTTGAGCTTGCCTTCGCGGTAGCCCTTGCGCGCGTCGCCAATCGGCGCCCAGGTGCCACGGTCCCACACGATCACCGAGCCGGCGCCGTAGTGACCTTCGGGGATCACACCTTCGAAGCCACCATATGACAGCGGGTGGTCTTCCACCTCGACCGCCATGCGCTTGTCAGACGGGTCGAGGCTCGGGCCCTTGGGCACGGCCCAGCTCTTGAGCGTGCCATCGAGCTCGAGGCGAAAGTCGTAATGCAGCTGCCGCGCCGCGTGCTTTTGCACCACGAAGCTGAGCTCTTCGCTCGATGTGGCAAGCTTGCCCGCAGGCTCGGGCGAGCGCT
>JACMKW010000141.1 GCA_014379885.1 Rhizobacter sp. | reverse complement strand
GCAATACGAGGCGCTCAAGGCCTATGTGATGCTGCACGACCCGGAACACTTCAATGCGCAGGCCCTGAAGCTATATGTCACTGAGGATTGGAAAGCGACGTTGCCCAGGGACACCACCCACGAGCAGCGCGAGGCGCTGACCAAACATCTAGACACGCTGTTGGCACAGGGCCCGGCGGTCTCGCCGCTGGCGCAGGACAAGTCGCTGCTGAAGCAAACGCAGACGCGGCTGGCCGCCACGTCGCTGCCCAGCCGCATCTACCAGCGGCTCAAGCGCCAGGGCGTGGGCTCGGGCATTGCCGAGTTCAATGCCATCAAGGCCGGTGGCCCGGCCACGCCGCTGGTGTTTCGCCGTGCCAGCGGCCTACCCTTGACCCAGGGCATCCCGGGCGTGTTCACCTATGACGGCTATCACAAGGGCTTTCAGAACGAGGTCACAAGTGTCTCCCAGCAGCTGGCTGACGAGGAAGTCTGGGTACTGGGCGTGGCCCAGATCGAGAGGCCTGCGCTGGTGCCGGGCTTTGCCCAATCACAGGTTGCCGACCAGGTGCGCCGCATCTACCTCAACGATTACGTGCGGGTGTGGGAGGAGTTCATTGCCGACCTCAAGCTGCAGACGCCGACGTCGTTGGCCGAAGCGGTACAGACCGCACGCACGCTCTCGGCGCCCGATAACCCGCTGGTGCCGCTGCTGCGCGCCTTGTCGCACGAGACCACCCTTTCGCTTGCCCCCGACCTCGCCGGCAAGGCCGGCTCCGTGGTGCGCGACAAGCTTGAGAAGTCGCGCACGGAACTCGGCAAGCTTTTCGGCACGCAGCCGGTCGAGGCAGCCACCACGCCCAAGGAGCAGATCGAAAGCATTGTCGACAGCCGCTTCACAGCCTTGCGCCAGATCGTCACCAGCCCCGGCGGCCAGGGCCCGGCGCCGGTGGACGCCACGATTGCGCTGCTCAACGAGATCTACACCTTCCTCAATACGGCCGATACCGCGGTCAAGGCCGGCAACCCGCCGCCCCCGTCGGAGGTGCCGAACAAGGTCAAGGCCGAAGGTGCGCGCGCCCCCGAGCCTGTTCGCTCGCTGGTCACGACCTTGTCGGTAGTCGGCAATACGCTGGTCTATGGAATCACACGCAGCAACCTGAGCCAGGCCATCAACTCGCAGATCGGTGAATTCTGCCGCCAGGCCACGTCGGGTCGCTACCCATTCGTGCGCAGCAGCGAGCGCGATGTCACACAGGAAGACTTCGCGCGCCTGTTCTCGCCCAACGGCCTGTTCGACGACTTCTTCCAGAAGAACCTGCAGCCTTTCGTCGATACGTCCAAGCGCCCATGGTCCTTCCGACCGCAGGCGGGAGCGTCGATGGGCAGCCCCGGCGCACTGCTCACCTTCCAGCGCGCCGCAATGATCCGCGAGACCTTCTTCCGCAGCGGCGGCGCCGTGCCGGGCCTAAAACTCAACTTCACGCCCGGCGAGATGGACACGAGCATCACGCAGTTCATCCTCGACGTCGATGGTCAGATCGTGAAGTACGCGCACGGGCCGCAGATACCGGTCTCCATCCAATGGCCCGGACCGCGCGGCAGCGCGCAGGTGCGCGTCGAGTTGTCACCTTCGTCGGCGGCCGGCAGCTCGGGCATGGTGACCTCCGGTCCATGGGCGCTGTTTCGCATGATCGACCGGCTGCAAGTCGAAGCAGGCGCGGCGCCGGAACGCTTTCGCGCCACCTTCAACGTCAACGGCCGCAAGGCCAGCTTCGACGTCACGACCAGCAGCGTGCGAAGCCCGTTCCGCCTGCGCGAGCTTGATGAGTTCACCTGCCCGGCGGGCCTGTAAATGGCAACACCCGGCTGGTACGGCAAGCTTGCGATGCTCGGCGACTTTGCGCACCGCCGCCTGCCGCTCGGCTTCGTCAACGCCTGTGATGCCTGGTTGTCGCAAGGCGTTGCCGCCAGCCGCGAGTCGCTGGGGTCAGCGTGGCTCGACAACTACCGGACGGCGCCACTATGGTGCTTTGCCTGGTCGCCGCGTGTCGTCGACGAGCAGTGGTGGTTTGGCGTTCTAATGCCCAGCGTCGATGCGGTGGGGCGCTACTTTCCGCTGGTGGTGGCCTTCAACACAGAACATGCGCCTACCGAGCCACACGTACTGGCGCAATGGGCGCAGTGGTATGACAGCGCGGGCGCATGTGCATTGCAAACCTTGCAGGGCCAGGCCACGCTGGATGAATTCGAGTCGGCTTTGGCCGCTGCGGGCACACCGTTGACAACAGCACCTGCCGACTCCGCGTCACCTCAGCCATTCACGAGCGAGTTGCAACTTCATCCAGCCAAAGGCGCGTGGCCGCAGGACGCGGCCACCGTCGTCCTGCGCGCGCTCACCGCACGCCTGCAAGGGCACTCCACCTGGTGGGTGCAGGGTGACAGTGAGACCCCGCCCCCGGTAACCGCGATGCGAGGTCTGCCCACGGCGGACCGTTTTGTCGCGCTCTTTCAGGGTGCGCTTTAGAGCGCATGCGTTTTAACCAACAAGCGGCTTTTTCAGCATCAAATATGCCTATTGCGCCCGGCCGGCGTGCGTAACCAGCTATAACTTCGGTAGCAAAAACTGCTAGGCACCTTGCTCGGCGCGCGTGCCAGTCAGGGTGATTGCGCTCACGGCCCACCGATCCAGACCGCGATCGCGCTGTGGT
>JACMKW010000020.1 GCA_014379885.1 Rhizobacter sp. | reverse complement strand
GCAAGCGATCGGGTAAGAAAGTTTGGCGCAAAGATAAGGCGTGGCCGACACGCGAAGAAGGCCAGCAGGCGAAGAACAGTGTGGGTAGAGGAACGAATGAGCCATTTCAGCATAAAGCGGCTAGACAAGATGGCTCTGTGAATCAGGGCGGCCCGTCCCTCGTGTTGCCGTAGGTTGCAGACCAGAGGTCCGCATAGCTACACCAAGGGACCCGGCAGGCGGGCTGCCGGGGGGTTGCGTACTTGCGAGGAGACGGGCCATGGCCTGCCGCTACGGTTGCATTGGCCCCAGGACAAGCGTTCCGAGGTTGATGGGCTGCAAGGCCGCCATCTCGCCCAGCTCGTCGCCAACCTGTTCACCTGCAGGCGAAATCACGAACGACGTGTTGTTCCCCCAGCAGTACAGCTGGCCGTTCTCCAGACGTGCACAGGCGAATCCGCCGAACATTGATGCGCTCACCCTGGCCACCCGGCTGCCCGTGGGCAGCATGACGCTCTTGGCATTGGCGCCCATTTGGTCCGGTGCGCTGCCTCGGTCTTCCGTGTTGTCGAGCCCGAGCTGCCCTTTGTCCCCCGCGCCCCAGCAGAACAGGCGGTTGGGGTGGTCGAACTCCATGGCACACGCGCCCTTGTCGCTCACGACCAGAGCGCGCACCACGTTGAGGGGCCGGAGCTGAACCGGAGGCAATGCATCGCCCATCTGGTCAGAGGCGTTGCCTCTGTTGTCGGTGTGGCCGAGCCCCAGTTGACCGCGGTCGTTGAGACCCCAGCATTTCACGCGGGGCATGCCATCAAGCAGCACGCAGGTGCCGTTCACGCCGGCTTCGACACGCTGTGCGTGAGCGGCGACGCCGAGCGCAACGGGTTTGAGCGCATCGCCCATGTCGCCGGGATCGCTGCCTCGGGCTTTCGTATCGCCTTGCCCCAACTCGCCCGAGTCGTTGCTGCCCCAGCACTTCACATTCGCATCGATCAACACGGCGCAGGTGTGCGTGTGGCCGACGCTCACGTGTACCGCATGGAGCGAAGTTCCCAGGCTGACGGCAGGCAGTGCGTCACCCATGTCTCCTGCCGAGCGGCCGACGGCGCTCTTGCTAAGCCCCGCGCCGAGTGCGCCGGAGCTGTTGTCGCCCCAGCACTTGAGTTGCGCATTGTCGAGCAGGGCGCAGCTGCGGTCGCCGCCGGCCGCCAGGTAGAGCGCGGTCCTGCCTGAACCGAGGTCGACGCGTGGCAGGGTGTTGCCCATCTCGCCCGCTTGGGCGCCCACGTTTTCACTGTCATCGCCTCGGCCGAGTTGGCCGCTGTTGTTCGCACCCCAGCACTTCACGGCGCCGGTTTCCAGCAGCGCGCAGCTGTGGTTTTGGCCGCTGGCCAGCTGCACCGCGCGCAACGGCGTCGTTCCGTCGGCAGCTGTCCCCAGGTCAACGCCCGACAGCGCATCGCCCATCTCGCCGACGCTGTCGCCGATCGTGTCGGGGCTGCCAGTTCCCAGTTGCCCCTGGCTTCCGACACCCCAGCAGCGGACCCGGCCGTCGACACGAAGGGCGCAGACGTGCGAGGTGCCCGGAGCGATCACCTCCTGGATAGGAGCCCGCACGGATACAGTGGAGGGCACCTTCACGAGCCGACCGTTCTCAAGCTTGAGAACCGGAAGCGTGAACCGGTACTCGGCATTCGGATAGAGCGGTTGCCACCACGACTCCAGCCAGAGTTCTTGGTTTCCACTGCTGCCCATGCTGCCGCCGAGCGGGCCGAAGGGGCCGATGAAGTCGATCTCGCCGGAGTTGGTGATACGGCTGTTCACCGCGTCACCGAACGTCAGCACCAAGTACCTCAGCTCTGCGTTCGCGAGGCCACCGTCGATGGACGGTGTCACGGTTGACTGCACGGTCGGCTGCACGGGAGCGGGTTCCGGCGAGCGGTCGGAGTCTGAGCCACCACAAGCGGTCAAGATCAGGAACAAGGCGGGCATCGCCCGTGAGATCCAGGTTGGCATGCGTTTCCCAAGGTGGTGGTGACCCTACGATGATCGACAGATGAACGCCGCGAGTCTTGAACAGTTACGACAGGTGCCTGCCGTGACGCAAGAATTGCTGCGCGTCGATGGACGAATACCCAAGGCAACGCTGAATAAGCCATCTATTTTCGCCGCTGATCTCGCACGGATTGCGTCAGGTGAGGTGCATGGCCGAGAAGGGTCGATATCCGAGGCGGGTGACGCCCCTTTGATCCTCGCGTGAGCGCTTGGCGCCCATCGCGGACGCACTCATGCCATGGGACGCTTGCGCGCCAGGTAGATGTTGGCCAAGCTAAGTGCCACGAACGAGCGCGTAGCGTTCTTGGCCAGCCCCAGGTAGCGCACCTTGGTGAAGCCCCAGAGGCGCTTGATCACCGCGAAGACGTGCTCCACCCGAGCCCGCTTGCCAACGCACGATGGCGTTCGCAAGGGTCGGCATCTCACTGTCGCGGTGATGCGCGAGCAGTAGGCAAACAACTGCAGCGCACTATCGGCGGCCGTCAGGTTCTGAATCGTTTCGTCCCGCCGAGCTACCGGACCTCAAAGGTGCCTGTCGAGCTGAGGATGGTGAACT
>JACMKW010000140.1 GCA_014379885.1 Rhizobacter sp. | reverse complement strand
GCGCCGTTGAGGGTGAGCACGGTGTCGGCGCTCACGGGCACGGCGATGATCGCGGTCGTGGTGCGGCCCGGGGCGGTGACCACCAGCGTGTAGCTGCCAGGGGCCACCGGTTGCAGCAGGAACCGACCGGTCAGGTCGGGCAGCGTGGCTTTGACGACCACGCCGTCTAGCTGCAGCGAGACCGTGGCGTTGGGCACGCCGGCGTCGACATAGCCCAGCACGCCCGACACATAACGGGGCACCACGCTGACCACGGGTTTGAGCAGGTACCTGCCGGAGTTGCCGGCACGCACGATGGATTTGCAGGCGTCGAAGTCGAGCACGAAGTCGGCCATCTGGTTGGCCGCGATGTCGATGTTGACGTTCATCTTGAGGCCGCTTCGCTGGGCGCTCGGCGTGGTGAGGGCCACCTCGCCTGCGCCACCCGTGGGCCACACCGCGTTGGCGTACGGGCTGCTCTGGCCGTTGGCGGCCAGGACCAGGCGCATCTGGGTGTAGCGACCCACCGGCATCGGCGTCTGCCCCAGTTCGTCGAGCACCCCGTTGGTCAGGGCCAGCAGGTCAACCCGGCGGGCCGGGCTGAGCACCACCTCGGACCAGCCCGCATCTCCATCGGAAGCAGTGCTGCTCTGATGCACGCGCACCTTCTCAACGGTCACGTAGACGTGTTCGTAGCCGCAGGCCGGGGCGTCGGTCAAGGCCAGCCGCAGCGTGCCGGTTTGGGTGCTGCTGCTGGTGCTGCTGCCGCCGCCGCACGCGCTCAGTATCAACAAGAGCAGTGCCGCCATGACGGCCAGGCTGAGGTATCGGGTCACGGGCGTCATGTTCTTGCTCCTGGCGGAAAGTTGGATGCTAAATGTGCAAATTTCACATTTGCGTCGACTCTATGCCAAGTGCTGCCCGGGTCCAGCTGTTGACCTTGTCGGGAGGGTTGCTATTTCGTTTAACGACCGGAGGCGCTCAACCAGTCTCGCCACTCGCACCGTGTGCCGTCGTGATATGCCCGCGACCCCGGCTGAGACGCAGCCCGTCTCGCGCGTTCAAAGCCATCAACGCGATTTGTGAAGCGCCCGCTATGAGCTCGACCGCCTGGATCGCATAAAACCGGCCATCGAAGGAGCCTCGGCTGGCAAGCGCATGAAGGAAAAGAGCGGCGGGAAGCATCACGAGCATCCCTGTGGCCGCTACGACGCGCATCCGGCGGCGCTTGGCTCCGAGCAGTCGGCCGGTACGCCCGGTGGCGAGGCGGGCGCCAGTGGCGCCGGTGGTGATCAACAAAACGATCAGCACGGGCAGCGCATAGGCGACGGCTCGCTTGACGATGGCCACCGAATGCAGGTCGAGAAAGAACTCCGACACCAGCGTCGAAGACCAGAACAGCAGGACCATGCCAAAGGCGCCAACAGCGGCGGCGCGATGAATCAGCACCTTCATTTGAGTTCCTTTTCCTGTGGCACGGCCCCGCCCAGCCGCTCATGCAGTTGATCGAGAACGTCGAGGGCGACACCGACATCTGACTTGGACATGCTGGCTACCAGCCGTTTGGTCCACGCCGTGTTCAGCGTCATGGCCTTGCTGAACAGGGTGTCTCCCGCGGCGGTGAGGATGTAGAGCGGCGACCTCTGATGCCGAGGGTTGGGTTGCAGGTCCACCAAGCCTTCGCCAAGAAGCAGGTTCAGCTGCTTCTGCGCCGCCTGACGCGTGATGCCCATGGCACCACCAATCTCAGGCGCTGTACGCGCCTCGTTGGCCAGCGCCAGCGCGCCGAGGATTTGCCACCGCGCGCTGGTCAGGCCCAACGGGGCCACCATTTCGTCGCCCTTTTGGAGCAGGCGGCCGTTCACGCGAAAGACGGCGAGCAACACCTGCGTGAGCAACTCGTGACTTGTGAGGGATGAAGACACCGTCTGGCCCTCAGCGCACAACGCCATCTTTGCGGATGACTTGCGCCTCGGAAGCGTGAACGAAGGCAGTTGCGCACATGCCAACAGAAACAAGAGTCAGGAGAAGCTTGGACATGGTGACCTCCAAGCCGGAACCCGCGCGCCGGGATGGACCGCGGCAGAACCAACATGACAACCAGTTTCCAATATTGACATCCAGTTGTCAATAGATGGCTGGCAAGTTTGCCTGCTTCCAGGCAAACATCGGCTGCGGTTGTCTGCGGTGGCGATTGCCTCCCCTGAGACCCTCGCGAATTTGCCTATTGCCCACACACGCAGTGCCGGTACCTCAGCTACGGCTGCGCAAGAAGGCAGAGTCGAGGCCAGACTCGGGCGCGCTTGACGATCAAGTCGACGCCTTCGGATTCTCAACTGACAGGAGCACCTCATGACCCCATACAAGATCGCCGTTGTGGTTGGAAGCCTTCGCGCTGACTCGTTCAACCGCAAACTGGCCGATGGGTTGGCCAAGCTGGCCCCGGCCCAGCTTCAATTCACGCAGGTGCAGATCGGTGACCTGCCGCTCTACAACCAAGACGATGACGCCAACCAGGCCGCCGCCGTGAAGCGCTTGAAGGCCGAGGTCTCGGCATCGCAGGGCCTGTTGTTCATTACGCCGGAATACAACCGGTCCATCCCCGGTGTGCTCAAGAACGCCCTTGACCACGCTTCGCGTCCTTATGGGCAGAACGCGTGGGCGGGCAAGCCGGCGGCTGTGATGGGTGTTTCGGTAGGTGCCATCGGCACGGCGCTGGCGCAGCAACACCTGCGCAACGTGCTCGCCTACCTGGACGTTCCGACGATGGGGCAGCCCGAGGCTTTCATCCAGTCGAAAGACGGCTTGTTCAACACCGACGGCAGCATCGGCGCCGGCAGCGAGAAGTTCTTGAAAGACTGGCTGAACAAGTACGCCGACTGGGTGCAGCGGCACGCCAAATGACGCTGCGACCTCGTGGCACCGAGGTCTACTTCCAGGCGAACACCGGCTGCTCGAAGTGCGAGACGCGGGTGTGCCGCCCTTCGATGCACACCTCGCGGAACTGGTAGAGCACAGCCGCCGTGGGCGCAGCGATCCAGTTTTCACCCAAGGGCATGCGCAGCACTGCATGTTCACTTTGCGGGGTGTGCTCCAGCAGGGGTGCGTCCGCCCGCAAGAACTCGGCGATGGGGATGCGGTGCACGCTCGCCACTTCAGCGGGGTTGGGTGAGATGTTGTGCGCGGCGCCCGCCCAGACCACGACGGGTGTGATCACAAAGCCCGAACGGGTGACGTAGTCATCAAGCCGGCCGAGGATGGCGCTCTCGTCCAGTGACAGATCCACCTCTTCCGCCATCTCGCGCAAGGCAGTTTGTTCTGCGGTCTCGCCCTCGTCGATGCGCCCACCCGGCAAGGCCCACTGGCCAGCGTGCTTGCGCAGCTGAGAAGAACGCTTCGTGAGCAGCAGTGCCGACTGTGTGCTCCACGCCGTGTGCTGCGTAAAGCTCGGCAGGTCGGCGCCGCGCCCTTCATCAATGATGGCCACGGCCACTGCCGCCCTGTGCAGAGCAGCCGCGCTCTTGCCCGCCGTGGCGGTCTGCACGTTGAATGTGCGCAGATGGCCCTGAATCAGCGCTTTGAGCTGGTCATCGCGTGGCAAAGCGCGATGACCGATGGCCTGTTCGCTTGTCATCCCGCCATGCCGCCTCAGGCCAGTGCGGCGTAACGCTCCAGATGGTGGTCGGCATCGCCGAAGCGCTGCATCGCCATCGTCAGGCGGCGGAAGGTGTGCGAGACCTTCAGCTCCTCGGTCATGCCCATGCCGCCGTGAAGCTGCACCGATTCCTGGCTGACCAGGCGCGCGGCGTCGGCGATCTTGACCTTGGCGGACGAGACCACGCGTGCGCGCTCAGCGGTGCTGATGGTCGGGTCATCCACCTTGGCGGCCACCAGGATGGCCATCGAGCGCGCCTCTTCGGTGGCGATCACCATGTCGACCATGCGGTGCTGCAGGGCCTGGAAGGATCCGATGGCCACACCAAACTGCTTGCGCGTCTTGAGGTACTCGAGCGTCGCGTCGCAGGCGTATTGCATCGCGCCCACCGCGTCGGCGCAGAGCAAGGCGGTGGCGAAATCGACGGCTTCTTCGATCAGCGGCACTGCCTCACCTGCCGTGCCGAGCAGCGCATCGGGCCCCAGCTTCACGTGGCTGAAACGGACATCGGCCGCGCGCAGCCCATCGACCGTGCGGCATGCCTTGAGCGACACACCCGCTGCCTTCGGGTCGACGAGGAAGAGGCTCGCCCCGTTGCCGTTGCTGGCCGACGAAGCGCGCCGCCTGCCCCACGAACGCCTTCGCCGAGCTCACGCGCCG
>JACMKW010000139.1 GCA_014379885.1 Rhizobacter sp. | reverse complement strand
GGACGACTCTCACGAAGACGGGCTCAAGAGCTTCTTCAAGCTGGCCTGGGAATGGCGCTTCTATTACCGCGACGCGCCCACCCTGTACCAGCTGGCCCCGGGCCTGCGAGAGCGCAACATGGCCGTGGCGCAGGCCACGCATGAATCTTCCCGGCGCGTGTTGCAGCGCATGGTCGAGCGCGGCCGGCTGGTCGCCTCGCCGGCTGCGGTGGAGCGCCTGGTGATCAACACCTGGATCGTGTCGACCTTCTGGATCGAATACCTGCAGTCGACCCAGGGCGTTACCCGCATCACGCGCAAGCACCTGGACGCCGGTTACGCGCAGGTGCAAGCGCTTTATTGGCCTTACGTGCCGCGCCCGCGCACCTAGGGTTTCCCAGCTGTTTCCCAGCTGTTTGCCAGCCACTGGCACAAAGCGCTACAGATCGGCATGGCGTCTAAGGTAATCACCTTATTACGCGGCACACGAATCACGGTTTCAATGCCGGGCATGTTGCCTTCGCGTCCACGGTGCGCAGGCTTTCACCCGCCCCAAGGAGACCCCGATGAACTACGTGAATGGTTTGCGCGCAGGCATGGTGCTTGCTGTCGTGCTCGCCGCTGGCAACGCTGCCTCGCAAAACAACGCACCGGTGCCCAAGCCCACCCCGAAGGTGGGCGACGTGCTGGAATTCGCCAACCTCTACGTCACCGTGCCTTGCAAGCGCTGGGAGGTGAAAGAGGTCAACAAAGACGGCATGCAGATCAGCCAGTGCGGCGGCAACGTGGCCTACTTCGATGTGGCCAGCGGCAACCTGGTGCGCATCGTCACCAAAGAAGGCGACAAGCTCGTCCAGTTCAGCCCGCGTGGCACCAGCATCGACTTCCCGCTCAGCGTGGGAAAGAGCTGGACCGCAAATTACGACGGCTACACCAATGACGACGGCGCCTCCTGGAACGCCAAGACGAAGTGCGCCGTGCACAGCGCCGAAAAGATCAAGGTCGCCGCAGGCGAGTTCGACACGCTGCGCATCGATTGCGAAGACGCCTGGTCCTCGGGCCCGTTCAACGGGGTATCCAAGACCACCAGCTGGTACGCGCCCAAGGTGGGCACGGTGGTGAAGTCCAGCAACCCCGAAGCGGCCAAGTGGAACTACGAGCTCACGAGCTTCCAGTCGAAATGAAGGCGCATCTGTTCGTTGGCGGCCTGGCCGCCTTGCTGATAGCCGGTGCCGCGTTCGCCCAAACGCGTGGCGGCTCGGCCACCGTGGGCGTGGAGCAAGACATCCCCGGCTTCGACCCGCTCGTGGTGGGGGTGTACGACACCGGCGCGGTTGCCGCTGCGGCGCTGGTGTTCGACACGCTCACGCGCATCGACGACAACGGCGTGGTGCAGCCGCGCCTCGCGCTCTCGTGGAGCGCCTCGGCAGACTTCAAGACCTGGACTTTCAAGCTGCGCCCCGCCGTCACTTTCCACGACGGCTCGCCCTTCAATGCCGCCGCGGTGGCGGCCAACTACCGCCGCATGATGGACCCCGACAACCGCTGCGCCTGCAACGCCTACCTCGGCATGATCCAGCGCGTGGAAGCGGTCGACGAACTGACCGTGATCTACCGCCTGCGATCGCCCTCGGTCGAGCTGCCCGGTTTGATCTCGCCGCCCACTGTCACCAACGTGATTCATTCGCCCAAAGCCATGGCCGAGGGTGGCAAGCAATACAACCGCAAGCCGGTGGGCACCGGGCCGTTCCGCCTCAAGTCGTGGATCTCCGGCGACCAGCTCGTGTTCGAGCGCAACCCCAGCTACTGGGCCACTGGCAAGCCCTACCTCGACCGTGTGACGGTGCGCCCGATGCGCGACCCCGGCGCCCGCATGGCGGCGCTGCGTGCAGGCGACGTTGACATCATCTGGCACGACATCGCCGACGACATCGTCAAGGAGCGCAAGGCCGGCAAGCTGCGTGTCACCACCTATGAAGGCTCGGGCGTGGCGGGTCTGGTGTTCAACACCAAGAAGCCGCATCTTGACGACGTGCGCGTGCGCCAGGCGCTGCGCTATGCGGTCGACCTGCGTCAGTTCACCGAGACCGTGGCGCAAGGCCTGTCCCGCCCGGCCACCGACCCCTACGGCCCCGGCTCCAGCGTGCAGTGCAAAGACACCGGCGTGATCCTGGCTGACGTCGAAAAAGCCAAGGCCTTGCTCAAGGACTACGGCAAGCCGGTCACGCTCAAGTTCATGGTGACGGCCGAGCCGCGTGGGCGTGCGCTGGGGCAGGTGCTGCAGGAGTTCTGGAAGGCGGTGGGCATCACCGTCACGCTCGAAGAGGTCGACCAGACCACCTTCGTCACCAAGTCGCTCTCGCGCGACTTCGAGATCGGCGGCTGGCGCATCATCGACCTGGCCGACCCCGACCCGCAGATGTACGCCAACTTCAAGACGGGCAGTCCGCTCAACACCGCCAACTACTCCAACGCCGAGGTCGACAAGCTGCTCGACGCTGGCCGCATGACGGCTGACAAGGCCGAGCGCAACAAGATCTACTGCCGCATCGCCGAAGTGCTGAACAAGGAAGTGCCCTGGTCCTGGGGCTCGACCAACCAGTACTACAACATCGCCAAGCCCGGCCTGATGGGCGTGCACAAGCAGTTCAGCAACCTGGTCGACGTGTCGGACGCGTGGTGGGACAAGGGCCAGAAGAAGTGACGGCGTTCAGCCGTCATCCCGGCGAACGCCGGGATCCACTGTGGCAACAGCCCCTGTCGGTAGCACTTCTCGGCGGTGGACCCCGGCGTTCGCAGGGGTGACGTGGGTGGCACGATGAAACTGCGCTACCTCGCCCGCCGCCTGGGCTACCTGCTGTTCATCATGCTGGCGGTGACGGCGCTCACCTCGGCGCTCGGCTCGCTGTTGCCGGGTGACGTGGCGGCGGCCATGCTGGGCAACGAGGCCACGCCGGAGAACGTGGCGGCGCTGCGTACCAAGCTCGGGCTCGACCAGCCGCTGTGGCAGCAGTACTGGCGCTGGATCACCGGTGTGTTCAGCGGCGAGTTCGGCGAGTCGCACCGCACAGGCGAGTCGGTGATGCAGGCCATCAAAGACCGCTTGCCGGTGACGCTGGAGGTGGTGCTGGCTGCGCAAGTCATCGCACTGGCCATCGGTGTGTCGCTGGGGGTGCTGAGTGCGGCCAAACGTGACACCTGGGTCGACCGTGTCATCACCGGCGGCACCTTCGCCATGATCTCGCTGCCCGGTTACTTGGTCGCCATCGGGCTGATCTACGTGTTTGCGGTCTGGCTGCACGTGCTGCCAGCCGGTGGCTACGTGCCTTTTGGTGACGACCCGGCGGGCCACATCCGCTGCCTGATCCTGCCGGTGTTTTCGCTGGCGATCGTGGAGTGGCCAGTGTTCGCGCGCACATTGAGATCCGACATGATCACCACGCTGCGCGAAGACTTCATCTTGATGGCGCGCGCCAAGGGCTTGTCGTCGCGGCGCATCTTGTTCTTGCATGCGCTCAAGCCTTCGTCGCTCGCGCTCATCACCTTCGTCGGCCTCACGCTGGGGCGCCTGGTGGGTGGCGCGCTGGTGCTGGAGGTGATCTTCTCGTTGCCGGGCCTCGGCCAAATGATTGTTGACTCGATCCTTACCCGCGACTTCATCACGCTGCAAGGTGGCGTGGTGTTCGTGACGCTGGGCTTCCTGCTCGTCAACTTCGTGGTCGACATGCTGTACGGCGTGCTCGACCCGCGCATCCGCCATGCCGGGGCCTGAGGGGTTGTCGCTCGCACTGCCGGTAGCTGGTGCACCGGTGTCACGCCGTGCGCAGGCCGGGCTCGGTGTGTTGTTCTGGGTCTCCGCCGCCTGGGTGTTGCTGGTGCTGCTGGGCGCCGCCCTGGCCCACCTGTTGCCGCTGCCCGAACCGACCAAGATGAACCTGATGGCACGCGGCCAGGGCATGAGCACGGCGCACTGGCTGGGCACTGACGGCCTGGGGCGCGACCTGCTGTCGCGCGTGGTGTTCGGCGCGCGTGTGTCGGTGACGGTGGGTCTGCTCGCGCCGCTGCTCGCCACGCTGCTGGGCGGTGCGCTCGGCGTGATGGCGGGTTACTGGCGCGGGCGCTTCGGCAAGCTCTCGATGGGGGCGATGGACGTGCTGCTCACCTTCCCGCCCATTGTGCTGATGCTGGTGCTCACCGCCTACCTGGGGGCGTCATTGGTCAACCTCACCGTGGTGCTTGCGGTGCTCTTCCTGCCAGTGGCGGCGCGTGTGGCGCGTGCGGTCACCTTGGCCGTGAGCCAGCGCGAGTTCGTGACGGCCGCTCGCGCGCTCGGTGCTACTGATGCCCGCATCATGCTGCGCGAGATCGTGCCCAGCGTGCTGTTGCCCATGTTGTCGTTCTTCCTGTTCAGCGTGGCGGTGGTGATCGTGCTCGAAGGCGCCTTGAGCTTTCTGGCGCTGGGCCTGCCACCACCCACACCGAGCTGGGGTTCGATGATCGGTGAGGGCCGCAACCTGCTCGAATCGGCGCCGCACGTGGCCTTCGTGCCGGCCATGGTGATGTTCATCACCGTGCTGGCCCTCAACCTGATCGGCGACGCGGTGCGCGCCGTGGCCGAGCCGAGCAAGGGAACCTGATGGCACCGCAAGCACTGCTCGAAATCGACAACCTGCGCGTGGCCATTCCCACGCCGCGCGGTGACGTACACGCCGTCTGCGGCGTAAACCTATCGTTGATGCCCGGCCGCGCGCTCGGCATCGTGGGCGAATCGGGCTCAGGCAAGACCATGTTGTCGCGTGCCGTGCTGCGCTTGCTGCCACGGCATGCGCGTGTCACCGGCGGCATCCACTTCAACGGCCGTGACGTGCTGACGCTCGACCCCACCGCCCTGCGCGCGATGCGTGGCCGTGAAATGGCGGTTGTGTTCCAGGACCCGATGACTTCGCTCAACCCGGTGCTCTCGATTGGCACCCAGATCACCGAAACGCTGCGCGAGCACTTCGGCACACCGCGTGGCGAAGCGCTGGCCCGCGCGGCGGCACTGCTCGCGTCGGTGGGCATCCCCGAGCCCGAGCGGCGGTTGCGGCAGTTCCCGCACGAGCTGTCGGGTGGCATGCGCCAGCGGGTGGCGATTGCCATCGCACTGGCCTGCGAGCCCAAGCTGCTGTTCGCCGACGAACCCACCAGCGCGCTCGACGTGACGGTGCAGGCGCAGATCCTCGACCTGTTGGCCGCCGAGCGCGCACGCCGCCACATGGCGCTGGTGTTGATCACGCACGACCTCGGTGTGGTCGCAGGCCGCACCGAAGAGCTGGTGGTGATGTACGCCGGCCGCGTGATGGAACATGGCGCCACACGCGAGGTGTTCAAGGCCACGCGCCACCCT
>JACMKW010000138.1 GCA_014379885.1 Rhizobacter sp. | reverse complement strand
GCAAGTTCGCGCAAGACGTGGGCTTCTTGCCGCCGCCGGTGCACATCCGCGACAACCTGGAGCTCAAGCCCAGCATGTACCGCCTCACCTTGCGTGGCGCGGTGGTGGGCGAGGGCGAAGCCTTCCCCGGCATGCTGCTGGCCATCAACCCCGGTGGCGCCACCACCAACCTGATCGGCACCAAGACCACCGACCCGGCCTTCGGCCTGCCGGCGGTGTGGATCGAAGAGCGCCAGCGCGAAGCCGCGCAGATGAACGGGTTCACGGTGGTCGATTGTTCGACCGTGATCGCCACGCATTTGTCGCACCTGATGCAACTACATGCCGCCAAGCTGCTGGGCCGCGTGGAAGTTCAGCAACTGGTGGAGCACGTGACCAAGCTCGCACCGAAGATGATCGAAGACGTGGTGCCCAAGATGGTGAGCATCCCGGCGCTGCAAAAGGTGTTGCAGCTCTTGCTGGAAGAGGGCGTGCACATTCGCGACATGCGCAGCATCGTGGAGTGCCTGGCCGAACATTCGTCCACGGTGAGCGACCCGGCCGAGCTGTCGCGCCGCATTCGCATCCACATTGCGCCAGCCATCGTGCAGCAGATCTACGGGCCGGTGCAGGAGCTGGAAGTGATTGCGCTGGAGCCCGAGCTGGAGCGGCTGGTCACACAAGCGTTGAACTCACCGCACGGCGCAGCGCTCGACCCCGGTGTGGCCGAGACGCTCACGCGCAGTGCCGCGCAATCGGCCAAGCGGCAAGAAGACCTGGGCCACCCAGCCTGCCTCTTGGTGCCCGACATGATCCGTGCGCCGATGGCACGGCTGCTTAAGCGCGCTGCGCCTCGCTTGCGGGTGCTGGGGCACAGCGAGATCCCCGAGACCCATTCCATTCGCATCGGCGCCATCATCGGCGCCCAGGCTTGACCCAGAGACCCAGATGAAAGCTTCGATCAAACCAACTGCCATGGGCGCCCTGGCGGTTCTGGCCTGCATCCCGTTCGCCCATGCCGAGCCCATTGCCACCGACCGGCCCGACTTCGTCGAGTCCAGTGACGTGGTGGGCCGCGGGCGACTGCAGATCGAAACCGGCTTTTCGTCGGAGCGTACCAACGCCGATGGCGTGAAGCAGCGCACCCTCACCACACCCACGCTGCTGCGCATGGGTGTGAACGACAGGCTGGAGCTGCGCGTGGAAACCGACGGCTTCGTGCGCAGCACGCTGGAAGACAGCGGCGCCACGCAGCGCGAGCGCGGCTTCTCGGACGTGGCGCTCGGTGCAAAGTGGCACATGCAAGATGGCGACGAGGCCACCAGCAAGCCGGGCGTGGCCTGGTTGCTCCACCTGGACGTGGATTCCGGTTCGCAGGCGTTTCGCGGCCAGGGCCTGCGGCCCTCGTTGCGCGGCGTGGCCGAGTGGGATCTGCCCAAGGGCTTCTCGGTCGGTGTGATGCCCGGCGTGTTGATCGACAAGAACGAAGACGGCAAGCGCTTTGCCGCCGGCCTCTTCGCCGTCACCCTGGGCAAGGATCTGGTGCCCGCGTGGCGCGGCTTCGTCGAGGTCTCGGGCCAGCAGCTTGCGTCCACGAAGAATGGCGGCAACGTCGTCACCTTCGATACGGGCGTGACACACCTCGTCAACGATTCCTTGCAGCTCGACTTTGCTGTTTCGCGCGGCCTCACGTCCCGCTCCCCTGATTTTCAATGGGGCGTTGGCGTCTCCATCCGGTTCTGACAGGTCCAAGCGGTGCCCTCATGACAATCAAACTCACCATCCAACGCAAGCTCTTCGCACTGAGCTTTCTGGGCCTCGGCTTCGTAGTGGCTGTTGGCGCCACCGGCTTCTTCGCCGCCAGCCGGCTCGCCAGCTCGGCCGAGCAGATCGCCAACAGCGGCTCGGCGCTGAAGAGCCAGTTGCAGGCCGATCAGGCGCATGACGCGTTGCGCAGTGACGTGCTCGCTGCCTTGCTGGCTGGCGAGAAGAAGGATGCCGCTGAGCAAAAGGCTGTGCGGGGTGACCTCGAAGACCACGCCAAGCTCTTTCGCGAATCTCTCAAAAGGCTCGAAGCACTGCCGCTGGACGACGCCACACGCCAAGCCGTTGGCAAGATCAAGCCCGCGCTGATCGCTTACCTGGAGAGCGCCACCACGGTGGTGGGCCTGGCCTTTACCGACCGCGCCGCAGCCCAAGCCAAGATGGGCGATTTTCTGGTGGCCTTCAAGAGCCTTGAAAAAGAGATGGCCGCCTTGAGCGACCTGATCGAAGAGCAGGCCAAGCAGACTCAGGTTGCGAGTGACTCCATGTCGGCCGCGGCCAAATTCACCATCGTGGCGGCCGTCGTGTTGTCAGTGGGTGTGTTGCTGGTGATCGGCGGGTTGGTCAGCCGCAGCATCGTCGGCCCCATCAAGCGCGCGGTACAGATCGCCGAAACGGTGG
>JACMKW010000137.1 GCA_014379885.1 Rhizobacter sp. | reverse complement strand
CCTTTCAAGCAACTCTGCGTCGGCTGCGAATAAGAAAGCCAAACCCAAACCAGAGGACTATCAATCAGTTGAGCTTTTTTCCGCAATGAAATCGGGAGAGATCGAAGTTCAATACATCCCGAATGACGCGGCATCGATCAAGCACGGCTGATCACCTCTGTTGCCGCCCACACTGCTTCACATTTCACCGGCCAGTTTGTCCCGCATTTGATAACCGGAATGAGCATGAAGGCGGTGGTGCATCAAGGTTGATGCGGGGGAGCCGCAGCGGCCCGATGAGGTGGGGATGGGCATAGACTGGCGAGCTTTACGTCCCCAGATGGAGGTAGGCCCGCGCGGGCGGCAACCCGGCGGGCCTGATGCCGGTGCAGCTTCGGTTCGTTACGGGGCTTGCCGGCGCCGAGTACGTTACCCGAGAACTCTGGCGCCTGGCAACACTTGAGTGCTGCCCACTGCATCCACGCGGTGGCTGCGGGTTTGCTCGCCACGGCACCTACGCCCGCAAGACCCCGGCAGGCACGCTGATCGCTCGTTGGTATTGCCCCCGTGGTCACCAAACCTTCAGCTTGTTGCCCGATCATTTGGCGGCCCGCTTTCCCGGCACCTTGGCCGAGATCGAGCGGGTGGGGGCCACCGTCGAGGCCGCCCCCAGCCTGTCGGCCTGCGTCGAGGAACTGCGCCCTGACCCGGTGAGCCTGCCCAGCGCGCTGCGCTGGATTCGAAGGCGTTTGGCGCCCGTGCGCGCGCTGCTGCCTCGGGTGGTGACGATGCTGCCGCAGTGTCTTGCCGGTTGTCCCCCAAGGATCGCCACGATGCGCCAGCGCTTGGGGGTGGACTGCCTGCTGCCGGCGCTGCGCGGCACGCTCAGCACCCACCTGCATGTGTTGCTACGCCCGCTCGGATTCGCTGACCGCGCTTGCGCACCCGGCGCCGGCCCGGGCGGGCGCCAACACGACATGGGGCCTGACCCGCCGCCGGCTCCTTCGTAGCCTGGGCACTCCTCACTTTTTGGAGTTTTGCCCCATGCCAGATACCCTCCGCGCCCAGCCTGCGGCCCAGGCCATCGCTCTGTTCCGTTACGGCTTGATCGCCGAACTCACCCATCTGCCCGTGGGCCATCCCGGGTTGTATGCGCTGCTGCGCCAAAAGGCCGACCAGGACTACACCATCCCCGGCTCGACCCGCTGCCGCGTCGCCCCCGAGACTCTGCGCCACTGGCTCAAGGCCTGGCGTCGCGGGGGCTTCGACGCACTCCTGCCAAAGCCGCGCGCCGATATCGGCCGCTCGCGGGCACTGCCTCAGGCTGTGGCCGATGCCTTGCTGACCCTCAAGGAAGAGCAACCCCATCTGTCGATTCCCCAGCTCATCACCGCCATCGCTGGCAGCCACAACGCTGCAGCGCTGGGCAGCAAGAGCCCCCCAGAGATCGACATGCCCACCCATACCGCCACCAACACCACGTCGGCCCCCTTGGCTGCCTCCACCGTGCACCGCCTGCTCAGCCGCGCCGGCCTGATCGGTAAGAACGCCCACAAGACCGCACCCACTGATGAAGGGCGTCGCCGCTTCGCCTTTGACCACCCCGGCCAACTCTGGATGAGCGACGTCATGCACGGCCCCAGCGTGCTCATGCCCGACTCGCGCGTGCGCCGCAAGACCTACCTCATCGCCTTCCTCGATGACGCCACCCGTTTGGTACCGTACTGCGCCTTTTGCTTGTCCGAGAACACGCAGGCGTTCTTGCCGGTGTTCAAGCAAGCCCTGCTGCGCCGTGGCATCCCGCAGCGCCTGTACGTGGACAACGGCGCCAACTACCGCTCCCACCAGCTCGCCCTGGTCTGCGCTCGCCTGGGCGTGGCCCTGATCCACGCCCGGCCTTACCAACCCCAGGGAAAAGGCAAGCAAGAGCGATGGTTCAGAACCGTGCGCGCTCAGCTATTGCCCACTCTGAGCGACTTTGATACTGCCAGCCTGGACAATTTGAACCGCCGCCTGTGGGCCTGGGTCGAGGGCGAATACCACCACAACCCGCATCGCGGCCTGGACGCTCAGAGTCCGCTGGAGCGCTGGGCCATGAGCTCAGTCACAGGTGCTGCGCCGCTTCGCCTGCCCGGCCCCGGGCTTGATCTCGATACGATGTTCCAGGTCGAGGCCCGGCGCCGCGTGCAACGCGACCACACCGTCAGCTTGAACGGCACCCTGTTCGAAATCGATGCCGCCTTGGTCGGCCACACCGTCACCTTGCGCTATGACCCCAGCGTGCCCGTCTCTCGCGGTGTGGAGGTCTGGAGCGAGGGCAAATTCATCGAGCACGCACGCGTTCTGGACGCCTATGCCAACTGCTTCGTGCGCCGCAACCACGACAGCAAAAACATCCAACCCACCTCGGCCGCCACGCCACGCAGCTCCAGCATGAACCTGCGTGATCTGCACGAGCTGCGGCCCGGATCCACCGACATCAATTCCTCGAATAAGGAGCCACGCTGATGTACCTGTCCCACTTCTCATTGACCCACTTCCCCTTCGAGCGCACCCTGCACAGCGACGAGTTGTTCGCCTCCAGCTCCGCCGCCGAGGCCCGGGTCAGACTCAACCATCTGGTCGAGTTGCGCGGCATTGGCCTGCTTACCGGCGAGGTCGGCTCGGGCAAAACCACCGTCTGCCGCCAGCTCGGCGCCACCCTGCATCCGGGCCTGCATCGCCTGTTCTATGTGCCCCTGTCCACCGGCAACGTCATGGACATGTACAAGGCCATCGCCTGGCAACTGGGCCTGCCCATCGAGCGCAACCGCGCCAGCGCCTATCGCGCCATCCACACGGAAGTCTGCCGCCTGGCCACCGAATGCCGCATCCACCCTGTGCTGGTCATCGACGAGGCCCAGCACCTGCGCAACGACGTGCTCGAAGACCTGCGCCTGCTGACCAACTACGACATGGACTCCCAGCCCCGGTTGTGCCTGCTGCTGGTGGGCTTGAGCGAGTTGCGCCGTCGTCTGGCCATGTCGGTGCATGAATCCCTGGCCCAGCGCGTGGTCGTGCGCTTCCACCTCAGTGGCCTGGCGCGCGACGAACTGAAATCCTACGTCGAGCACCGGCTGCGCCTGGCCGGCACCAGCTTGCCCTTGTTCGAGCCCGGCGCACTCGAAGCGCTTTACCAAGCCACCCATGGCTTGCCACGCAAGGTCAATCGCGTGGCCCACTACGCGCTGTCGGCCGCCGCTCTGGCAAAGGCCAAGCAACTCACCGCCGAGCATGTGCAATGTGCCGTGGAGGAGGTGCAATGAAACGCAGCTTCTTCCTCATCCCCATGCTGCTGCCCAAACTCAGCGACCGCGCCGCCGTGCAATTGATCGATATCCTGGCGCAACTGATGGACTGTGTGCAGCAGTTCTACGCCCCGCAAATTGACCGATGGCGCCACCAAAATCGCCATCTCAAGTCCATCCCTCCGCGCCACAAGTCCTTCTCGAAGCTAGACGACGAACCCTTCTGACCGGCTCCATACACAAACCCCCAACGGCCCGCCAACAGCGGGCCGCTTTGCTTAGGGGTCATCCTCTTTGCTTCACCACCTCACATTGGCTCACCAGGTGAGCCACTTCGGTAGATCGCTCGCCCGTCGTCACAAAACTGCGTGGACGGCTCGCGGTGAGATAGCTTGGGAGACAACAGGTGCCTCTAAAGACCGATCCTAGCGCCCGGCCCGAGGGTATCCATGCACCAACGCCACTCAGACGGCTACTTGCTCTGCGCCATGTGGTCCACCAATAGGCGACTGACGATGGCCGACGCGTTCGTCAGCGCTTTGCGCAGCACTTCGGGGTCTTTCATGT
>JACMKW010000136.1 GCA_014379885.1 Rhizobacter sp. | reverse complement strand
GTGTGGCCGAAGGACATCCTGCAGAACCCGTTCACGTTCGTGCTGGGCGTCCGCGATCCCCGGCCACGGGAAGGGCCGCCTTTTCACTTTGCAGGCGAAGCTTGCCTGGATGGGGAGCAGCAATTGCAATGCGCCGCAAACGCGCAAAGTGCAGCTTAGCCGCTCTGCCGTCGAAGGATTTAGCGCGGCGCTGATCCTGCCGCATGCCAGCGGAAGTTGATTGACCGATTGATGCTCAAGCGGGTTTGCCCGCTCGGCTGAGATCGAGATCAGCAGGTCGTGTAAAGCCGAGCACGAACCCTGCGAGACGCCCGCATCGGTTTACCCCTGCGTTTACCCCTGGCGCCGCCCAAAGCCGAACGGGTTAGCCCCTTGTGAGAGCTAACCCGTTGATCTGATTGGTCGGGGTGGCGGGATTCGAACTCGCGACCCCTTGCACCCCATGCAAGTGCGCTACCAGGCTGCGCTACACCCCGACGAGCCGGAAATTATAGCCGGCCGCGGCCGTGCTTCAGGCGGCGCAAAGTGGGCAGGTCAAGCCACTTTCGAGAACCCATCGCCACTCCAGAGTTCGCTACCCACGCCGTGATGGACGAAGAACAGTCCTTCGGGGTCGTACTTGGCCTTGACGCTGAGCAACCTTGGATAGTTCGACCCCCAGAAGGCCGTCTGCCAATTTGCAGCGAAGTAGTCACTTTCAGACACGTACGAGCCGGCGTCGGGAACGAGCTTTCGCACCTCGTCCATGGCACGCCCAATGGCCTTGGCGCGTGAGCGCGCCACCGCAACGTTCGGCTCATGTCCTGCCACACCCGGGTAGGCCGGCTGCTCCTCGGCGCCGCTGATGACCAGTGCGAATGCGTCAAGCACTGCCGGGTTCATTGCCGTGTCCTTGGCCGCGGCCACCACGTCTGCATGGGCGCCTGCGAGCCCCTTGTTCACATGCACCGCCACGCCCCACTGACGGGACGCCGAATACAAGGCATCGCACAAGCTCTTGCGTTGATCGTCTTGCAGCAGTGCAGCCGGCAGCCACGCCGACTGGTAGCCGTGCAACACCTGTCCCGCCTGGCCCTGGTCGCCGGGCCAGAAGACATTGGCCGCCGGCGCCCCGGGCCGGTCATCGGTAGCAACGAAGCCCAACACTTTCTTCAAAAACGTGGGCGCCCAGAACTCGCGCGCCGCAAGGGCCACGATCTTGAATGGCGAGAACTCGACCTTGTAGTCATCTGGCGCAGCGTCCACCGCATCCATGAACGGCTTCCAGACTTCTTGCGCCTGACTGCGGTCAAGGCCTTGGAACACCATCGATATCCTGAGCACATCGTCGCGCCCCAAACGGAACTGCTCACCCCAGTGCGGGTTCATCAAGCTGCGGCTGTAGAAGTCGACCATCAGCCCGATCAGCCGGCGGTACGCTTCGGGTGACGCAGCCTTGATCGCCATGTTCACGGCACCAAAGTTCTCAGGCAGTTCGTGCACGCGCAACGTGAGTCGCGTCACCACACCCAGGCTTCCGCCACCACCGCCCTTCAGCCCCCAGAACAGGTCGGGGTTGGTGCACGCATTGGCGATGCGCACGACGCCGTCGGCGGTGACGACCTCGGCCTCGAGCAGGCTGCTCGCGGCCAGCCCGTAAGCCTTCGAAAAATTGCCAAAGCCCCCGCTCTGAACGAGGCCCGCCACACCAACCGTCATGCACCCGCCACCCTGGACGTATCCGCCTGCCTTCGTGGTCACGGCGTCGTAGACGGGCCCCCACAGCGCACCGGCGCCCACCGTGACCGCTCGCGCGGGCTTGGCAGTACCTGCGCAGCCCGATGCGACGAATGTGTCGTGCAGCGTGATCTGATCCAGCAGCCGTGTCCAGATCAACAAAGAATCGGGCGCATTCGACGTGCCCTGGTAGCTGTGGCCGGCGCCCTTCACCACCAGGCGCAGCCTGTTCTCACGCGCAAAGTTGACGGCAGCAACGACGTGGGCCGTGCTTCGCGCCGCCACCGCGAAGACACTGGGCGCGGATGTCCAGGCGTCCACCCATCCCAGGGTCTGGGTCAGCGCAAGTTCATCGCTGATGAAATACGGGTTCTTCAGCGCCTTGAACAACTGCTGGCACGCCGGCCCTGAAGGCGCCTTGACGCAATCGTCCAGCGGCGACCGAACCTTGACCAGCGCGTCACCAACTTGGTGACCAAGTTCTTTCCAGCGTGCCTCAGAAGGCCAAGAAGGATCGCCCGGCCGGACGCGCGAGGCACTTGTAGCCGCAGCCGCTGGCTTGGGCGCAAGCACGGAAAACCAGCTCCCAACGATGGCCGGGGCTGCCGCAACCATTTGCAGGAGTCGTCGCCGGGCGGAGTGATGCAGCGTCATCGACCGGTGACCTCACGCTCGTGGAACTAGGCTTGGCGAGTGATCTTCAGGCGCTGAGCAACTCGCGTATCGATAGCAGCTCGGCTCGCAAGTGCTGTGCCGGCAGCATGCGTTGGTGGCCATCCACCGGCACCGGCAACGCCGGTGATACCGGGATCGCTGCCAGCGGCACTTCATCGGCCGGTTCATCCACGCCGTCGGCCACCGCCACGCTGCGCGCTGCCACCAGCGTGTCCGAAAGCCGGTTGCGCGCACCGCTGATCGTGAAGCCCTGGTCGTACAACAGCTCGCGAATGCGCCGGATCAGCAGCACCTCGTGGTGCTGGTAGTAGCGCCGGTTGCCGCGGCGCTTCATGGGTTTGAGCTGCGTGAATTCCTGTTCCCAGTAGCGCAGCACGTACGGCTTCACCCCGCACAGCTCGCTGACCTCACCGATGGTGAAGTAACGTTTGGCTGGAATCGGCGGGAGCGCTTTCTCCATTGAAATCAATGGGATCAGTGGGGAAAGCTAGACTCTACTCGAAGTCCCCTTCGGATGGTGTCTCACCTTGCACAACGGCCTTGAGCTTGTGGCTGGCGTGAAAGGTGACCACGTTTCGGGCCTTGATGGGGATCGACTCGCCGGTTCGCGGATTGCGCCCAGGGCGCGGCGCCTTGCGGCGGATGTTGAAGTTGCCGAAACCGGAGAGCTTCACGTCCTGGCCCTTGACGAGGCTGTCGTGCAGGATGTCGAAGAAGGCCTCGACCATGTCCTTGGACTCGCGCTTGTTCAGGCCCAGGCGGTCGAACAGCAGCTCGGCCAGCTCGGCCTTGGTCAGCGTGGGCGCTTCCAGCGACGACAAGATTCCGGCGCCGACACGTTTGGTCTCACCGGCGCCGCCACTGTCGTTGTCGTTGTCGTTGTCGTCGGTTGCCATGGTGTGTTGTTCCCTCAAGTGCGTAGCCGCGCGCCGAATGCCTGGGCTGCGCGTGCCACCGCGGCCTGCACCACCGCTTCGATGCGTTCGTCGGTGAACGTGGCCTGCTCGTCCAGCAACTCCAGCCGCACGGCCAGGCTGCGTTCACCGGCGTCCAGGCCAGACACCGCTGCAGCGGGCTTGTAGATGTCGAACAGCGTGACATTGCGGATCAGCCCTGCATCGTCAGCGCCAAGCTGCGTGACCAGCGCGTCGTGCGAAATGCCGTCGTGCACCACCAGCGCCAGGTCGCGCAGTACCGCCTGCTGGCGTGGCACCTGCTGAAACTGCGGCGGCGGCAGCGTCAGGGTGGCTTGCAAATCAAGCTCGAACAGCACGGCGCTGCTCGCCAACTCGTAGGCCTGGCGCCACCGGGGGTGCAACTCGCCGACATGGCCGATGATCTGGCCCGCCAACTGCACGGCGGCGCAACGCCCGGGGTGCATGGCCGGGTGGGTGGCGGCGACAAAACTGGCCACGTGCGGCGCCAGCAAGGCCTGGACGTCGCCCTTGGCGTCGAAAAAGTCCACAGCCTGTTCCTTGCGGCCCCATTGCAGCGGGTCGGCACTGCCGTAGGCCAGGCCTGCCACGCGCATCGGCTGCTGCACGCCGGCCACGCTGAGCGGGCCGTCTGGCGCCGCGGCATCGCGCATGAACACACGGCCGACTTCGAACACCCGAACGCGCGCGGCGCGGCGAGCCAGGTTGTGGCGCAGCACGCCCACCAAGCTGCCCAGTAGGCTGCTGCGCATCACGGCCAGCGGGGCGGCAATCGGGTTCAGCACCTTCACTGGGTTGGCGTTGCCGGCCAGTTCGTGTTCCCAGCGCTCTTCGACGAAACTGAAATTGATGGTTTCCTGGTAGCCCAGCGCAGCCAGCGCACGGCATACGGCAAATGGGCTGCGCTTGGCTTCCGGCCGGATGCTGGCCGTGATCGGAGC
>JACMKW010000135.1 GCA_014379885.1 Rhizobacter sp. | reverse complement strand
TGGAGATGCCCTTGCCCGACAACACTGCCAAGATGATGGGTGGCGTGGGCCCGTTCGGGTCGGTCGAGATGGGCGGCATGTTCAGTGTGCTCAAGGTTCGAGCCGGCCAGAAGCGCGGCGACTACAGCGACCCCGGCTGGTTCAAACACCCCACGGGCACCAACGCGTTCGAGTGGGCCGGTGCGTTGAGCGAGCCCGCACGGTTTGCCTCCGAGGGTGGCAGCTCCATGCCGTCACGCGGCAAGCCTGCCAAAGACATCGAAGTCCAGATCCGCAAACCCAAGGGCCATTCCGGCCATTGAAAGGCAAGCCATGAACACTTTTCACAGAACTCTGGCGATCGGCCTGCTGCTTTCCTCGAGTCTTGCTTTTGCGGACGGCAAGGAAAAACACGGCGCCTCAGCCCCTGCGGGCAATGCCCTCACCAAGGCCGCCACCAAGGCGGCCGATGGCCATGCACACGGGCATGGTGACGCCATCGGCGTGGCCGGCAAACCCAACAAGGTCAGCCGCACCGTGACCGTCGACATGACCGACACGATGCGCTTCAACCCGGCCAGCGTTGCCGTGAAGCAAGGCGAAACCATTCGCTTCGTCGTCAAGAACTCCGGCCAGCTCAAGCACGAGTTCGTGCTGGGTACCGAGAAGGAATTGGAGGAGCACTACGAAGTGATGAAGAAGTTCCCGGAGATGGAACACGACGATCCCAACATGGTGACGGTGGCCCCGGGCAAGGCCGGCGAGGTGATCTGGCAGTTCACCCAATCGGGCAAGGTCGATTTTGCTTGCCTGCAACCGGGTCACTACGACGCCGGCATGAAAGGCGCGGTGACGGTCGCGGGCACCAAAGGTGCAGCCAAGGCCAAGACAGATGGTCACGTCGACCACAAGCACTGATCCGAGCAACGCCACTGAATTTTCGATTCACCACGAGTTCACTCACAGGAGTACCCCATGAAGAAACCAACCACAGTTCTTTCGCTCTCTCTGCTGATGACCACATGCGCCAGCTGGGCGACGACCCACCAGCCGGCCGCGCAGCCCAAGGAAATGCAAGCGACCGACAGCGCGCCCGCCGCGACCGACGGCGAGGTGCGCAAGGTCGATATGGACGCCAAGAAGATCACCTTGAAGCACGCCGAGATCAAGAACCTCGGCATGCCGGGCATGACGATGGTGTTCCAGGTCAAGGACCCCGCCATGCTCGAGAAAGTCAAGGCGGGTGACAAGGTGCGCTTCACCGCTGAGAAGATCAACGGTGCGTTCACCGTCACCACCCTGGACGCAGCCAAGTAACACCGAGCGTCGTGCTGGGGTGTCGATCTGCTCTGGTACGGCTGCTCTCGATCACGGAAACACATGAAACCCATCGCTTCCAAATTGCTGCTTGTCGCGACGGCCGCCACGGCCGCCGCCTTCGCGTCGATCGCCCATGCCCAGGTGATCGAGCTCGAATGGGATGCGCAGCAGCAGTTCATCCGCAGCCTGGATGTGGCGCCCGGCAAGTTCGTTGAGGTCTGCGGCAAGCTCACGCCACCGGCGAAGGTCGAGTGGCAATTCGAAGCCGGCACACCGTTGAACTTCAACGTTCACTACCACGAGGGCAAGGAGGTTCGCTTCTCGGCCAACAAGGATGCGCAGGTCAAGCTGGAAGGCGAGCTTCAGGTGAAAACCGAGCAGGACTATTGCTGGATGTGGAGCAACAAGTCTCCGGCGGCGTCGCCCCTGACGCTGCGCTTGCGTCGCGTGTCCTGACCTGCGGTGGTGATGGTTCTTGCTGTTTCCTGATTAGCGACATACCTCCGCCACCCTCCGTTCGCCCTGAGCCTGTCGAAGGGTGCGCCGTGCACTGCGCCGGCTTCGACAAGCTCAGCCCGAACGGAATTGGGTGCAGCTGACGAAGATCACCAATCAGGTGCTGTTTAGTGACATTCCTCAGCCCGAACGGAGACTGGGGTGCAGCTGAGGCGTGACGCTAAATCAGGTGGTTCTTTGAAAAAGCTTGACCCTACCATCATGGAAAGGTTGAAGATCGCTGCATCCTGCGGTTGAGCAGTCATCGAGATCGCCATGAACACGCTGTCAGTTCCCCTTTCTTCTGCGTCGGCATCTACCCCGGCCCACTGGTCCTTCCCCGTCGGGGGCATGACCTGCGCCTCCTGCGTGTCGCGCGTGGAGCGCTCGCTCAAGGCCGTGCCGGGGGTGTCGTCGGCCACTGTCAACCTTGCCACCGAAGCGGCCTTCGTCGAACACGACGGGTCGGTCGATCTGGGTCGGCTGCGCGAAGCCGTGTCCAAGGCTGGCTATGCCGTGCCGGAACAGTCGATCGGGCTGCAGATCGAGGGCATGACATGCGCCAGTTGTGTGTCGCGGGTCGAAAAGGCGCTGATGAAGGTGCCCGGCGTCGCGTCCGCCGAAGTGAACCTGGCCACCGAACGCGCACTCGTCAAGGTGGTGAGCCGCGATGTCAACGCCGCGACGCTGGCGGCTGCGGTGGAAGGAGCGGGCTACCAGGTGCGTCCAGAAGCGGCGGCAGTGCCAGCGGCCGCTCGATCGAGCGCGCGCAGCCTGCCAGACTGGTGGCCGATCGCTGTGGCCGCTGTGCTGTCGGCGCCGCTGGTCTTGCCGATGTTCGGCATGCTGTTCAACCGCGACTGGATGGTCAACGGTTGGCTGCAGCTCGCGCTGGCGACGCCGGTGCAGTTTTGGCTGGGAGCGCGTTTTTACCGCGCGGCCTGGAAGGCGGTGAAGGCCGGCGCAGGCAACATGGACCTGCTGGTCGCCCTCGGCACCAGCGCAGGTTACGGCCTGAGCTTGTACCTGCTGGTGGTCAACGGCGCCCACGCTGCCCACAGCGGCCACCTGTACTTCGAGGCCTCGGCGGTGGTCATCACGCTGGTGCTGCTGGGCAAGTGGCTGGAAACGCGCGCCAAGCGGCAGACCACCGAAGCGATCCGCGCCCTGAATGCGCTGCGCCCCGATGTGGCGCGAGTTCGCCGCGAGGGTGTGGACAGCGACGTGCCCATCGCCCAGGTGCGGCTGGGTGACGTGGTGGTGGTGCGACCTGGTGAACGCATCGCGGTCGACGGCGAGGTCGTCGAAGGCGCCAGCCAGGTCGACGAATCGCTGATCACTGGCGAAAGCCTGCCCGTGGTCAAGCAGCTCGGCGACGCAGTCACCGGGGGATCGGTCAACGCCGAAGGCCTGCTGCTGGTGCGCACCCGTGCCATCGGCTCTGAGTCCACCTTGTCTCGCATCGTGCGCCTGGTTGAGTCTGCCCAGGCCAAGAAGGCGCCGATCCAGCGCCTGGTCGACAAGGTCAGTGCGGTTTTCGTTCCGGTGGTCATCGGCATTGCCTTGCTGACGCTGGTGGGCTGGGGCATGGCCACCGCCAACTGGGAACAGGCCCTGCTCAACGCCGTCGCTGTGCTGGTGATTGCCTGCCCGTGTGCCCTGGGCCTGGCAACGCCGACCGCGGTCATGGCCGGCACCGGCGTGGCAGCACGCCATGGCATCCTGATCAAGGACGCCGAAGCCCTGGAAACCGCCCATGCCGTCAAGGTTGTGGCCTTCGACAAGACCGGCACGCTGACCGAAGGCAAGCCCGAACTGGTGGCCTGCGAACCTGCACAGGGGAACCGCGCCACGCTGCTGGCCGATGCCGCGGCCATCCAGGCCAACAGCGAGCACCCTTTGGCCAAGGCCCTGACGGCTGCGGCGCAGCGCGAGCAGGTGAGGGTTCCGGTCGCTGCCCAAGTGCGGGCGGTGGCCGGCCGCGGCATGGTGGCGACTGTCGGTGGGCGTGAGCTGCACTTGGGCAGCACGCGCTACATGGACGAGTTGAAGGTCGACTGGCGGCCAATGGCTGCGCTTGCCCAGGCGCTTCAAGACCAGGGGCGCACGGTGTCCTGGCTGGCCGACCTGACTGCGCAACCGCGGCTGCTCGGTCTCTTCGGTTTCGGCGATACGCTGAAGGCCTCGGCTGCCCACGCAGTGCGTCAGCTGCGGTCACAAGGCATCAGGACGGTGATGCTCACCGGCGACAACCGGGGCAGCGCGGAGGCGGTTGGCCGTGAGCTCGAACTGGACGAGATTCGCGCCGAGGTCTTGCCCGAGGACAAGGCGGCGATCGTGGCGCAGCTCAAACAATCGTTGGGTGCCGGCGAGCGGGTCGCCATGGTCGGCGACGGCATCAACGACGCTCCGGCCTTGGCCGCTGCCGACGTGGGCATTG
The DNA here is from genome assembly GCA_014379885.1 of Rhizobacter sp. Next base: position 7,742 of record JACMKW010000135.1, on the reverse strand, counting down.
CGATGTCCACCGGCACCGATGTGGCCATGCACGCGGCCGGCATCACCCTGATGCGCGGCAACCCGGCGCTGGTGGCGGACGCGATCGACATTTCGCGTCGCACCTACCGCAAGATCCGCCAGAACCTGTTCTGGGCATTTGTCTACAACGTCGTCGGCATCCCGTTGGCAGCATTCGGGCTGCTGAACCCGGTGATTGCCGGTGCCGCGATGGCATTCAGCAGCGTGAGCGTGGTCACCAATGCGCTGATGCTGAGCCGCTGGAAAGGAAACGAGCAATGAATGACCAGGCAACCCAGATCGTGTTCAACATCGGCGAGGCCGCGGCTCAGTCGGGGGTCTCCGCGAAGATGGTGCGGCACTATGAATCCTTGGGGCTGCTGCCCAAGGTCAAGCGCACCGATGCCGGCTACCGTCTCTACGGTGAAGCCGAGGTGCACACCCTGCGCTTCATCCGCCGCTCGCGTGAACTGGGCTTCAGCATGGCGGAAATCGCCGAGCTGCTCAAGCTGTGGCAGAACCGGCGCCGCGCCAGCCTGGACGTGAAGCGCATTGCGCTCAGCCATGTCGCTGATCTGGACCGCCGCATGCAAGAGTTGGCCGCCATGAAGCGCACGCTGGAGCGACTGGCCGATTGTTGCCATGGCGACCACCGGCCGGACTGCCCGATCCTCGATGAACTGGGGGAATGAATGACCTGCGAGGCGGGCTAGGAGTTGCAGCCAGGGTAACGGCGCGGGAGACAGTGCCGTGATCGGACGCAGCCAGGCGTCAAGGGAAATGAGAAATGACGCCGATCAAGATCGCAACCACGGTCACGACTGTCACGACGCGCGGAACGAGGAACCCGTTAACGGCGTCCACATGACAGCGAAGGGTAAACAATCGGCCTTGCGATCGCCTGCAGCCATCCAGGTGCTCGCCGAGCGCCGAGAGTTCCATCGGTGACGTGTCGGGTGAGTCACCAAACGACGCGGTTGCCCACAGCGGTGAAGCGATGACTTTCGATTTCATGAACGATTCCCTGCTCGTTGAAGCCGAGCGAAATGACGCTGGTGGTACCGGGGTTCGACAGAACTACGCCGCTGAGACGTGCCGCGTTGCAGCGAGATGATGCTCCTCGCATGCCACGCCGAGAGGGCTCTTCTCGCCACTCGTGATGACTTTCTTCGGATTTGATGATGTGGATCAATTCATCTGCGGGTCTCACAGCACGCCGCCCACCCGCAGACTGCGGTGGCGGCGTTCCGGGCCGAGCGAGTTCACGGCGATGACTCGACCTTTCCGTTCGCCAAGCAACAAGGAACGGTCTAAGTACGGGAACGCACAGACGCCGAAGCGAGTGGCGGCCAAGCTGGTAGCTTTAGTCATTCATTTCCCCTCGTCGGCTGGTCATGCTGATGCCCGGAACAAGATTCGGAGTCTTTTCAACATGCTCGGTCGCCTGCCCACCGAAGTGGCGTTCCGCCGCTTCGAGTCAATGCTGAAAGACTACGGTCTGCGGGCGAGCCTTGCCCACCTGTTGGACTACACCGACTACAGGTTCATCGGTATCTTCAGATTCAATGACGGCATGGTCAAAGCCGTGGTCTTCTATGACCGTGAACATCCCGGTCAGATGACTTCTCCGGAGATGCCGGAGTCGGCCACTTATTGCTGCTACGTGAAAGACAGCAAAGGCATGTTCACCACAGCGGCTTCGTTGCTTGACGAGAGGCTGACGGCCCATCCGGCGCGCGAGGTGTACCAGTGCTACACCGGCATACCGATCATGGATGCGGAAGGGCTCTTGATGGGCACGCTTTGCCACTATGACGTGGTGCCGCGCGATCCAGACCAACTGAACCTGCCCCTCGTGTTTCAGATCGCCAGCAAGTTGGCTCGCGAGTCCCTCGTTCCACCGTATGACGCTGTCATGATCTCCAGGGCGATGTAGGCGAGTTTTTAATGCCGACCGACAAATCCCTGGGCATCATCATGCGGTTGGTGTTCCTCAGGATCTCGCTCAATATCGGGGTTTTTCCAGCAGGTCATTGACCAGTGAACGCAGCGTTGCGCGCTCGCGTTCGGGCTTGAAAATCGGCGCCCGGGCCGCGCACTGTTTGCCCAGCTGTTGCAGCATCGCCGGATGGTCGCGGCAACGTTCGATGAGCCGGGCAAGCCCCTCGGCGTCACCCGCTTCGAAGTAGCCTGCGTAGTCGGCGCCCAGCATGCCGACGTTGCCCGAGATGCGCGTCGCCAGCACCGGCGTGCCGCTGCAAACCGCTTCCATGACCACATGCGCACCGCCTTCGATGCGACTGGTGTGCACCAGCACATGCGCGCTCTGGATGCGGCCGCGCGCTGTGTCGTGGGGCAGGGCGCCCAGCCATCGATACTGCGGGCAGCCTTGCTGCAAGGCCTGCGCCTGGGCACCCAGGGCGGGGTCGAGTGCGTCGCCGATGTGGTCGAGCAAGATGTCGTGCCGGTGCGCAAGCTGGCGCACGGCCTCGAAGTAGGTCTGCGGCGCCTTCTCTTCGCGCAAATGCCCCACCATCACGCACCGCAAGTGCTGCGCCGTCTTGGCCTGCGGCAAACGGGCCGTGGCGGACTGGAAGCACACGATGGCCTTGGCGCGGTACTGCGCAGGCAGGTCGTCGATGGCGCGTTCATGCAGCACGACGAGCCGATCGGCCAGTTCGAGTGATCGCTTTGCTTGCGCGTCGACGTGGATGTCGCGGTACAGGTCGGTGCCCGTCAGCACCACCGCCAGTGGACGGCCGGGTTGCTCGCGGGTCCACCGCTGGATGGAGGCGGCAGAGCGGCCGGCATGCAGGGCCACCAGCAGCTCGGCCGGCTCGCCCTGCCATTGGTCGACCAAGTCCACTGGATGGTGAGATCGCAACATCTGCGACCATCGCCTGGCGGTTTGCCAGTTGCCATTGTTGGCGCTGGCCAGCGCAGGCGTCACGATGCAGATCCGGGGGAGAGACATGGGTTCGGTTATACCGTCAGTGGAACAGGAAGCAAGGCGCAATGCCGCTGTGTCGGGTGACATTCGCCATGCCGGCCCCGCCACGCTTGACCAGGCGCTTCGCGCTGGGCGGGACCAGCTGCTGACGCTGTTCGACGGGTTTGAACGCGCGTTGGGGCCCGGCGGTTTGCAGGTCGCGTTCGATCCGGTGTTGAACCTGCCGCTGTGGGAACTCGGCCACATCGGCTGGTTCGAAGAATTCTGGTTGGCACGCAACCCGCAGCGGCTGCGCGGCACCGCGTGCGACCCCACCGTGCCCCGCTCGGCGTCGGTGCTCAGCGGCGCCGATGGGCTGTACGACTCTTCCAAGGTGCCGCACAAGCAGCGCTGGTTGCTTGAGCTTCCTGGCGTGCAGGCAACGTGTGACTACCTCGTCCAAGTGCGCCAGGCCACGCTCGCACTGCTGGCTCAAAGTGGGGGCCGTGACGATGAGCTCTATTTCTTCCGCCTGGTGTTGATGCATGAAGACATGCACCGTGAAGCGTGGCATTTCATGGCGCAGCAGCTGGGCATCGACCTCGGGCCGGCGATGAACGGCAGGGCGCCGAAGTCGTCGAGCGCACATGGCGAGATGCAGGTTCCCGGTGGCAGCTACGTCCTTGGCATCGATGGCGCCGGGTTTGCTTTTGACAACGAGCTGCGCGCTCACCCGGTCGATCTGGTTGATTTTGCGATCGACCGGGCGCCGGTGTCGTGGGCCCGGTACCTGCCGTTCATCGAGTCCGGCGGCCATGCCTCAGAAAGTCTCTGGACACCCGCCGGCTGGGCCTGGCGCACGCGCCAGGCTCGCAGCTGCCCGCTGCACCTGCGTCGTGCCGAAGGAGACTGGCAACAGCATCGTTTTGGCGTTTGGGTGCCGCTTGACCCAGAGGCGCCAGCACTGCACCTCAGCGCTCACGAGGCCGAAGCCTGGTGCCGCTGGGCGGGCCGCCGCCTGCCCAGCGAAGCCGAGTGGGAGACGGCCGCGCTGCGCGCCGCCACAGACGGCGAGCCGTTCGACTGGGGCGAGGTGTGGGAATGGACGGCCAGCCCCTTCATGCCCTACGCCGGCTTCGAGCCGCACCCCTATCGTGATTACTCGCAGCCCTGGTTCGATGGCCGCCCGGTGCTGCGGGGTGCGTCGTTCGCCACCTCGCCGCGCTTGAAGCACCCTTGTTATCGGAATTTTTTCCCTGCGGACCGCGCTGATGTGTTCGCAGGTTTCAGGACCTGCGCGCCATGAAGATCGATCTGCAGACCGTGCACGCACGCCACCCCGCGGCCGCGCGTGGCGCGATGGCTCTGAACGGAGTGAGCCTGAGCCTGCGAGCGGGGGAACAACTCGCTGTGATCGGGCCATCCGGCGCCGGAAAGACGACGCTGCTGCAGGTGGCCGCCGCTGCGCTCAAGCCATTGCAAGGCAACGTGACCCAGGACGGGGTTGACCCCTGGGCGCTGTCGGTGCGCGCGTTGCAACGCCAGCGGGGCCGCTTGTTCATGGCGCCGCAGACCCCGCCGCTGCCACCGCGCCAACGTGTGGTGACCGCCGTGTTGGCCGGTCGGCTGCCGGCGTGGAGCCTGGCCACCAGCCTGCGTTCGCTTTTCTACCCGGTCGATATCGCAGGCGCGCATCAGGCGCTGGAGCGTTTCGATCTGGCCGATAAGCTGTACGCGCGTGTTGACCGCTTGTCTGGCGGTGAGCGCCAACGTGTTGGCCTCGCGCGCGCGCTGCTTGCGCCGGCAACGCTGTGGCTGATCGACGAGCCGCTGTCGGCGCTCGACCCGACGCGTTCTGAGCAGGCCATCGCCGCGCTGATCGCGATCGCGCGCGAGCGCGGCGTCACGCTGCTCACCACCATGCACCAGGTCGACACCGCGCTGGCGCACTTCGACCGCATCGTGGGCTTGCGCCAGGGCACCGTCGCTTTTGACCTGCCCACGCCCCAGGTCAGCCGCGATCACCTGCTGCGGCTCTATGCCCAGCACGAAGACGAGCTTCATGGAGTGCCCGGCCCCAGCGCGCCCGCTGCCTCGCCCCAGCCCGTGGTGATGATCTGCCGATGACGACCGTGCCGCCTCAGCGTGACCCGGCCTGGCTCGGGCGCGTGTTCTGGATCGGGGCAGGCCTGGTGCTGCTCTGGCCCCTGTTGGTTGTCACGGAGTTCCGGCCCTGGACGCTGTTCGGCGCTGAAAGCCGCGGGCCGACGCTTCGTTTTCTGTCGGCTTTCGTGCCGCCCGCCATGAGCGCCGACTTCCTGTGGCTGCTTGCCCGCGAAACCTGGCGCACGGTGGCCATTGCCACGGCCGGCATCACGCTGGCATTGGTGATTGCCGTGCCGGCCACGCTGCTGTCGACGCGGGTGCTGTCGGTCTCGGCCCTGTCCGGGCGCATGGGGGCCGCGCCCGCGGTGCTGCGGCAGGCGTTGCGTTGGACGCTGGTGCTGTTGCGCAGTGTTCCCGAACTGGTGTGGGCGCTGGTGTTCGTGCGTGTCGTCGGCCTCGGCCCCACGGCCGGCGTGCTGGCCATTGCCCTCACGTATGGCGGCATGCTCGGCAAGGTGTACAGCGACATTCTGGAGAGCGGTGACGCCCACGCCACGCGCTGCCTGCTGGCCAATGGCGGTGGCCGGCTGCAGGCGTTCGCCTATGGCCTGCTGCCACAGAACGCGGCCGAACTCACGTCGTACACCGTGTACCGCTGGGAGTGCGCGATCCGGTCGTCGGTCGTGCTCGGTTTTGTGGGCGCCGGAGGGCTTGGCCAGCAGCTGGACAACTCCACCAAGATGTTCGCAGGCGGCGAGGTGGCCACCATGCTGCTGGTGTTCGTCGCGCTGGTGGCCTTCGCCGACCGCATCAGCGCTGCGCTCAGGCGGGTGCTCGCGTGAAGCCGACCCCGACCCCGACGCCGCTTGCCACCAGCCCGCCGTATCGGCTGCCGCCACCGCTGTTTGATGCGCGCTGCAAGGCATGCTGGCTCAGCCTCGGTCTTGTGGTGCTGGTCGGTGTAAGTTTCTGGAGCCTCGATCTGCAGTGGCGTGCGTTCCTGTCGGGGGAGGCGCTCAGGAGCATGGGGCGCTTCGCCGGCGAGTTTTTCCCGCCCGACTTGTCTGCTGCGTTCTTGCGCAAGGTGGGCGCAGCGTCGCTTGAAACGATCGCGATGTCGGCGCTTGGCACGCTGCTGGCCGCTCTCTTCGGCTTGATGTTGGCGTTGCCCGCGAGCCGCACCCACGAGGGTGACCCCGCCCGCGCACGTGCCCCGACGCGGCTGCTCTTGAACGCGCTGCGTGCCGTGCCCGAGCTGGTGTGGGCCACGCTGCTGCTCATTTCGGCAGGCCTCGGCCCGCTTGCGGGGACGCTGGCATTGGCGCTTCACACGACCGGTGTGCTCGGCCGCCTGTTCGCCGAAGCGATCGAGAACTCGCCCCAGGGCGCGTTGCTCGCGCTGCGCACGCAAGGCGTGGGCTCTGTTGGTGTGTTCTTCTACGCGACGCTGCCGCAGATTTTGCCGCAGCTGATCTCGTACTCGCTGTACCGCTGGGAGAACAACATTCGCGCCGCCGCCATCCTGGGGGTGGTGGGTGCAGGTGGTTTGGGCCAGCTGCTGTCGTTCCACATGAGCCTGTTCCAGATGCCCAAGACCGCGACGGTGTTGGGCGCGATGCTGCTGCTGGTGGCGATGGTCGATGCGTTGAGCTACACCATCAGGCGCGTCCTGATGAGGTGACAGGTTCAACCGACCAGGTAGCCCAGCAATGCGAGCGCCACGACCACGGCGCCTACAAGCCACATGGTTCGATTGGCCTGCTTTCGATCCGCGACAGCGCTGGCACTGTCCGCACGGTATTTGAGCTCGCTGTTGAGCGCGCTGAAAGCGTTCGCAAAACGCTCGTCTCGCATGGAGCAGATGAACCGAGGCGATTCAAAGGCCGATGCGATGTCGTCACTGAAGTCGAAAGCCTGGGTCATGTCCGTGGCGGGGGCGACCCGAAGGTGGTGCGTTGCCTGCCAGACGTGCCGGCGTTGCGACCAGGCAATCACCGCAAAGAATGCTGCGACCAGCACGAAGATGCCGAACGCGTCAAAGCGACCCTTGACCAACTCCTTCAGCGCCAGATAGGCCACGAACACGGCCGCGATCGCCGGCAGCACCGCCCCCAGCATGTCGCCTGTGGCAAAGCTCGACAACACCTTGGACAGCTGGCTTGGAGGGGCGGCCTGCTGGTGATGTAGGGCAGCGCATTGGCTGCACATAGGCACGCGAACGCTTGTCACGATGTGTTCAGTGGGTGCGTCGGTGTGCACCCGGCGGAAAACCTTGGCGTACTCGATCGTCTCCGCTGCCGCGCCGCCGCAGTTGGGGCAGAGTGGCGGGAAACTCAGGGAACTGGGGCTGCCCTGCAAGGTGAAGCGATTGTGGTGCGCCACGGGCTGGGAGCCCGCCAGCTGCGGTTCAGAACGCATGGTCACGTCGCATAGCCTTTCGGGGGAGTGTTTCGGCGTGCCGACCTGAGACCTCGGCGTGCGGCGCCATTCTCGTTGAGCGGTTGCATCGGTTGCGCCGACGAGCCGCCACGTGCTCACTCGGTCATCAACCGTTGCAACTCCGGTGCATTGCCGCAGGCGTGGCAGTCCGCATCTACATTCATATGCCTTAGGACGAGGCCTCGTGCAGGGTTGAATGGCCGGCAGCGACACTCATCTACAGCGTCTTCCTCGTCACCACTGGAGCCTCCATGCCGTTTTGGCCTCTC